>NZ_JAHPYX010000277.1:0-41034 GCF_019058535.1 Candidatus Borrarchaeum sp. | reverse complement strand
TTCAATAACCTGAGGAGTGTATTTTGCCGCAATTGTGATTACCGCTAACTCAGTATCATCGGGGCAATCAAGTATTGAAGGATAAGCCATATGGCCAATAATGTCGCCGCCTTTGGGGTTTACGGGATAGATCTTGCCACAGTATTGAGATTCAAGCAGGCTTTTAAAAATAATATGACCGATTTTTTCGGGATGGTACGATACGCCCACAACGGCAACTGCTCTAGGTTTGAAAAATTTGTCTAGTTGTTCTATAATCGATTGTGGTATAGGGATCATCTCCTGAGGCACATAGGGCTAGAAAGTCCATTGCTGTAACAATATAGAAATAAAATGTTAATCTGGGGATATCGAATCATGAAGTATTAATTCTTCCTTGTTGTGAATTATTCTATTAAAAATAAGTATAAAATTTTGATTTGTAAAATAAAAAAGGAAATATATACTATCATTTAGTAACTGCTGGCTTTAGAATTTTGAAGATCACGGCTTCATTGCTTTTAAAAGAAATTCTAACGGTGGAGACTCAATCATGGCTCCATTTAATCTTGAGAGCAAAATTGTTGCTTCAGCATATACGATGCTCTCTAACTCATTTCGATGGGACAGAGTTTTTGCTTGAGTTAATAAATTGTTGCAAACATCACGGATGTACTTCAACACTCGCTTTTCAAGGCTTGCTGCACCCATATTGAACGTCTCAAGTTCATGTTCGGCTTTTATTATGATCTTTGAAGATTCGATTTCGTTTGTTAAATCTTCTTCGACGCGTATATAGTATTCATCGACCTTCGCTTTGATGGCATCCAAATAACTTGAAGTGAGTTCTGATTCGCCATGTTTTTGCTTCATATCTTGCATAAGACGAGCAAACGGTGCTTCACTAAGAAATGTGCGAATGAGACGATAAATAGTTTCAGCAGGAGTCTGAATGGCGAATTTGTGATCTTCGTCGCGAGCCTCATAAGAAAGAAGTTCCTGTGTAGCAGCATGCCAGAAAGCTGGCAGAAGCATATGCGAATTCTGTCTATAGGTTTCAAAAAGTCTGTTTAAATGCTCAAGATAATCCCATTCGTCGATAGCATCATTTTGTCTGGCAAACATGGGTTTTTCTTCTTCTTTTACTTCTTCCACTTCAACTTCTTCAATTAATTGCGTGGGAGTTTCTTGAGGTGGTAACTCTGGAGTAGAGCTGGCAACGGCCTCTATCTTCTGACGCTTTTTAACTTCTTCTTCGAGTTGGAAGAGTCCTTCATCATCAAACAAGAATTGTTCTTCTTTCTCAACTTCAACTTTTGCATGCTGTAGTTTTTCCAGAAGGGTATCGATCTGTGACAATGTTTTATTAGTTAATGTAATCGCACTTTCAATGAAGGAATCTACGGGACCCGATAATGCCTTACCCATTTGTTTTTTACTGCCATCTAACATTTTTTTGACTATTTGCCAATATCTTTCATCGAGCGTCTCATTTACTTCTTTATTCAGCAGCAAATTAATTAGAACGGTATTTATTGTGGAAACTGTCCACAATTTCTCAATTAACTCATCTGCGCTCAAGTCGATTCACCTGAAGACGTTTCCTCTGTAGGTTCGGACATTATATAATACCCAAATAATTCTTTCAGATCTGCTAAGGCCTTTTCGAGAGCTTCTTTTGTAGTGCCTTTTGAACGACGGAACCATTCTCTTTTAATGGGGGATGGGCCTGTGTGAAGTTTGATTAGTTGGTTCGCTTCGAACAGTATGTCCTTTAGCTCTGGGATTTTTGGAAGACCAAGTAATACTAATAGGCTTGCTTGTTTCTTTTCAGGTGTAACATCACCTGAACCCTTTTCTTGGTCCGTAAATTGAACAAAGCAAGGAGTTATGGCTGCCCCTGGTAGAACGTATTTTTGCAAGCCTGCCTTAAGGTGCATGTCAAATTCTGGACGAGCTAATTCGGACGGGGCTGAAAACACATAGTACACCGACTCAGCGCGTGGATCTTTTCCAATTTCGGTGTAAGAGCACTCATTGACCGTATGACTGACGATCCTCTCGAACTGTTTTTGGATATTTCCTGCGGATGGAATGAATCCAACGTCAGTGTACAAGCAGGGGACAATAATGGGATCTAGTTTATGCGAATAATCTGCCAAATCGGTAGTAGGGAAAACTCGTTTTCCTGATTCAACTACACCCGGACTGAGCATATAATCTGTGACCTCAAGCGCTAAGGGATTGACTAAATCAATGAATGTCTGCTCTTGTTGCTTCATCATGGCGCTTTCTTCTTCTAGGGTAGAAGGAACCAGTCTTTCTATATCGCCCATATCACCTACATCAATGTCTAGTTCTTTCGAAAGAAAATCTTCGATAACACCAGACCTCCAACTCAAAATCCGCTTAAGCATAGCTCGATTACTTAGTAAAACAATCAGATCAGGACCTATATCTTGTAATTGGTTGCGTAACAATTTAGTAATCGCCCAAACAGTGTTAACAGCCTCACTGCTTTGATTTTTGAAAGGAAGGACTCCTATAACGTAAATAAAGATCCTTCTCTGTTCCATGACTTCAAATCGGTGTTTTAAAACTTCGATTAAAGCAGGAGTGCCTCCACAACCAGTTCCTCCACCCAATGAGGAAAATATCACAAATCCTGAGACACCTTCATAACCCAATTGGGTAAGCTGATCCAAAATTATGTCCTTTGATTGGTGGATATAATTATAACCGTCCGAAAATTTACCACCAACACCAGTATCGCTTTCTCCATAGAGAAGCGTATGAGATTTTGGAATGTCATATAATGTTCTTACTTTTTGGACATCTGCCCTATCGGTATTCATTAATAAGTATCCGCGTATACGGGGAGGAAGCGCTCTTTCTGCGCTCTTCTTGAGGTAAGCACCAACAAGATTTGATCCACATTCGCCCATACCTATCGCGAAGACCTCAGCGCGAGGTGCAATTTCTTTTTCCTCAGATTCCCATGTCATTAAGTTTCCTCCTTCTCTATTTCTTTCTTTTTCTTCTTTAACATAGTTTCCACTATCTCCTCTGCTGCCCATGAGAGATAAGATGAGACATCATCAGCAGGATACGTCTCCTTAATCGACCTTTTGATGTCTTCCACCTGTCTAAACAACTCTCCTTCAGATGCAGTTGGATCAAAACTAGCAAGGAATACACGAAGTGTTTTGTGCCATTCATGGATGTCAGTTACTTTTTTTGACCAACCTTCTTCCAACCTTCTGATCTCTTCAAAAAAGTCGCTCGCATCACTAAGCGATGGTGTTTTCAATAATTTTTCCTTCAAATCAAATATTCTAGAAACGGGATAAATCACAGTATCAAAATTCATTTTATGCGCATTATAGACTTCTTTTATTGTTGAGTAATATTTGCTGATTTCATTTAGAGATGCATTAAACTGGTCACTTTCTCCTTTGTCAATCTCAATGATGATAGACTTAATCTCATTCATAACTGCATTTAAATCTTGACTAAGCCCAATTAACGATTCAAGAGGTTCCTTGTCGATTTTACTGCGTACCCCTATAATTAATGTCTCAAATCGCTTGATTAGTTCTCCTTGACCGTGCTTTCGAAGTAAGAAGTTGCTACGATCAAGTTCTGAGATTTTAATATTAACTTGCTCTCGAATATCTTTCAATAGATTTTGATCCGTCTTTATTGTTTCGATACTATCAAAATGGTCTGTCATTTCACTCATTTCGGCCGGGAGAACTGTTCTTAATTTTCGAAGTGTTTCTAGATGCGGTTGTACACTTTCAATACCAACTTCAAGTAGAGAAGCAAGCATTTCTTCTAGTTTTTTGGCCTCTTCTATTAAGTAGTTATTAAGTTCTCCTTCAATTTTCTTCTCGTAAACCTCAATCATGCGGCGAGTGTGTGTAGCAACTGCATAGGGATCTAATACGGATGTTTTCATCTCATTCAATTCAGAAACTGCTTCTTGGATTTCTTTTGGTAGATGATACTGTCCTTCGAGTATTTTTACTATCGCTAAACGTACCTTTAATGTCAATTTATATTTTATATTCTCTATCGCGTCTCCACCTTTCACAACGATTTCTTTTTTGGTATCCTGAATCAAATTTTTAATATCAAAAGTGGAAACTGTATCTCCAATTACGTGTATGTTTTTTTTGGCTAATTCAATGATTGGCTCAAAGTAAGCATTAAAAGGAGGCTTAATCGTTTGCAAATCTTCCATGAGATTTGTCAATTCTTCTTGTGCTGCTCTTTGATAATTTTCTGAATATTTTGCAACGTGTGTTTCAAGTTGCTTTTCCACAGCCAATAAATCAGGAATTTCGCGATCAGTTGAGTATCTGAGGCTTCCCAGCACACTCATCGTAGCTAGTTCTGTTTGATCTAAACTCTCGCCCGCTGTTGAAGAAAGATCTTCAAGTTCACCTTCAAGAAGCTTAATATGATCGATGATTCTTTCTTTTTCCTTTTGGAATCTGTCAGTAATTTCAAGGTACACGGTCGTTAAATCCTCAATGGAGCTCTCTTCTATCTGTACACGCTTTTTTTCAACAAAGTCGCGGAGAAAGTCTTCATTTTCGTCGGCCTTTGCTAATACAGGTTTTAGCTCATCTAAGAATGAAAAACAGTATGTTTTTAGATTTCCTTCAACTTGTTTTTTCCAGTCTAAAATCCCTTGATAGTCGGAGAGTAAAGTCGCAATATCTGATACTTCTTGGCTAATGGGAGGTGTATTGGGAATTACCTCGGATTTCTTAGTGATACCTACATTAAGCAATAAATTGATGATATCATGTTCTACGTTCACCACAGAGTCCTTTATTAAATTGCCAAATTTATCCTTAATACTTTCAAACTGGTTATCGAGACTGAGTAAACTAGTCAGATTATCAGTGTTTGTACTCTTACGAATCGTCTCGATGTTCTGGGACACTGTAGGAGGTACCTGAACCCCAATTTTTTCTGCTGTGTTAACATAAGTCTCAAAAGACGATAATTCATTTAGTAATTTAGATTGGAGAAGAGATATTACTTCGTCCCGCCGACTTTCTAGATACAGTTTTTCCTCCATGAGTCTAGAACGAAGCGTCAAGAGTTCATCTATTGCAGTCTCAGTGACTCTTTCCTTTGACGCAGATAAGGGAGTTTTTGCCTGATCGATTGACAAATACTTATCATACGTTTTTAACGTGAGTCTGTTCTCGTCTAAAATGCTTGAGTCTTCTTTTAATAACTTGTTTCGAAAAGAAGTGGTTATGGTTAGTAGTCTACTTGTAGCATTCCCCATATTATCAAGAAACGTAAAAGTGTCATCAAGTCTTGGTGGGGTTTTCAACATCTGAAGTGATTGTACGCTTTTCGAATCTATAGCCGATAAATCACTGCTTAAAGGTTTAAGTTTATTGATTTCCTTCACAAACATGTTATAGAAAGTAAGGGCACAGTCTGAGAACTTATCCTTAAGAAGATCTGTTCGTTTATCAATATCTTCCTCAAGTTGTTTTCGCTTTCCTTTTTGTCTCCAACCTGTCGCTTCTTTAAGTTCCTTGTGAAGCTGCTCAAGTTTTTTTGATATATTGGTAACTGTAGTTATAGATTCGCTTACATCTTCAACTTTAGTTCCAATTGCCTGAAACTGTTCTCGTAGGGTATTGATTATAGACAAATATTTTGCATATTTAGAATGAGATGACAACGCCATCGCCCCTATGCTCAGATTAACGTCAACCTATAGATAGTTAGGGATAATTTTTTCTGAGTAATTCACAATTTCATTATTCATAACTATTTTGTATTTTGGGTGAATAGTTCGTTTCAATTTTGATATTCATCTTACTTAAAGAATGAGTAAGATGTGTGTAGACTTCTGTCTTACTATATATATCACAGAAAGTAAGCATATAAACTCTTCTACTTGAAAAATCAACGAAAAAACAGCGAAAAGAGATTATTGCCCTTGTAATGTTATGAAGCAAGGGTTTATATTCGCGCACGTCACTTAAATACATTCGTAGAAAGTTCGCTCAGGAGTGTACAAACAAAAAACGAGATAAGGGATAAATATGCGTCCACCTTGCGAAATCATTGTGAAAATGTATTTACCACGTTTAAGACGACTGGTTGCAAGAGAATTAAGTGAAAGTTATAACTATACTCAAGAAAAAGTTGCTCAGACTCTAGGTTTAACTCAAGCAAGCGTTTCGAAATATTTATCTAATATGAAATTGCGGGAAACTGATTCAAGCTTTGAAGATATCGCTAAGAACTTAGCACGCTCAATTGACTTATCAGATATAGGCCCAAAAGAAATTATATTAGAACTTTGCAAAAGCTGTTTTTCGCTACGTGAAGGAAGCTTTGTTTGCAGAGAACATAAACGCATACTTCCTTTAGGAGACGAATGTAATGTGTGTACAGAACTCAGAATTTTGGACTCAATGGAAATCTCAGAACGATCATATGTGCTTTCAAATATGGAACGTGCTGTCAGTTTATTAGAAAAAAGCGAAACTTTTAGTGTGCTCATGCCTAAACTGCGCGTAAATTTAGCGATGGCTGTTCCTGATGCACATGATGTTATGGAAGTAGCCGGGATTCCAGGTCGCATTGTTCTCGTTAGAGGTAAACCTAAAGCCGTCGAAAGACCAGCATTCAACGTTTCGCATCATATCGCTTTAGTTCTATTAACAATTATGAAGTTTGATTCGAACAAAAGGGCTGTAATGAACGCCAGATACGACGAAGAAATTAATCGAGCGTGTCAAGAATTAAATTTATCTGTCTCTGAATTTAATAGAGAGAATGCACCAAAAGAGATAATAGACATTGAAACGTGGGGAATGACTTCGGCAATTGAGATGGTTAATGGTATAGTCCCAGATTGTATCTGCGACATTGGAGCTTTTGGCATCGAACCCTGCATGTATATCACTGGAAATGATGCTGAAGACGTCGTTAGAAAGGCTTTGGATATCGCTGACGAACTGTCTCAGTTTAATGAGTAACATGATTTTTTTTAGACACGTTCGTGTTAATACTGAGCGCGTCTACATAAGAGACTTAGAATACGTAATAGACTGTATAAAAGACATTCTTAAAAAAATCCAGTTTAGTCTTTACATTTACAAAGGTTGACAATAGTCAATTATAGAGGATTTAATCCAAAGATTTAAAAAGATCTACATATATTAGACTCCAGAACTCTAGAAATTGTCTGGAGTTATATTACAATCTTTGCATTTGCAAAGCAACTATAGAAACAGTTATTGGAGTTGTAACACAACTATGGAAACTAAAATCTGTCCTAAATGTGGAAAAGAAGTGCACGCCCGCTTTATTATAAACCATAACGGTGAAAATGGTAGAGAAGGCGAGTATAAGTGGGTATGCGATGCTTGCGATGAAGTCATTGATCGCTTGAAAATCGTAATTGCTTGAACACAATATATAATGATCGCGAATATTTTTTTCAACGGCGCGGTAGGGGAGAGAGCGGAGACGCTTTCTTTTTCTAGTTATAGACGTTTTTCATAACGAGCGTTATGTATAATCATAACGTTTTAGATCGGTAGCATCATGTGTATTGCCTTAATTGCCGACTTTGTTACTCGTTTTTTTCTGTTATAAAAAAAGAATTAAAAAAAGAAGAAGAGAAAAGATATTAGTCTATAGACGTTTTATGCTCTTTTACATCATGCCGGGCATTCCGCCCATTCCGCCCATGCCTGGGGGCATTCCGCCCATTCCGCCTGGGGGCATAGGTGGGCCTCTCTCAGCTTTACTGGCAATGACGTCATCGATCCTAAGTATCATGTGTGCTGCTTCACTTGCGCTTTTAATTGCTTGTTTCTTGACAGATAATGGTTCGATGACACCTTCTGACATCATGTCACTAGGCTTGCCAGTGTAGACATTTATACCGAACCATTTTCCTTCTGGAGTTTCGTGCTTTGCTCTTAGTTCTACAATGATAGTGATTGGATCCCAGCCAGCGTTTTCGCCTAGCGTTTTTGGAATCGTTTCTAATGCATCTGCAAATATTTCGATCGCAATTTGTTCTCTGCCACCAATAGTTCCAGCATATTCGCGAAGTCCTTTAGCAACTTCTATTTCCGGAGCTCCTCCGCCTGCTACGATCTTCTTATCTTGAACTGCATTGCGCACTACACAGAGCGCGTCGTGCAAGGCCCTCTCAGCCTCGTCTACTACTTGGCTAGAGCCTCCTCTGATTACAACTGTAACTGCTTTTGGATCTGCGCAGTCTCTTATGTAGACCATTTTGTCATCGCCGAGCGTCGCTTCTTCAACAACGCCTGCACTTCCAAGAACATCGGCTGATAGTTCTTTTACATTGCTCACAATTCTTCCGCCTGTAGCTCTTGCGAGTCTTTTCATGTCGCTCTTTTTAACACGTCGTACTGACAGAATACCTGCTTTTGCTAAGAAACCTACTATGTCATCCTCTATGCCCTTCTGGCATAGCAAAACGTTGGCACCTGTATTTATTACCTTTTCAGCGAGAGATTTAAGCATTCGGTCTTCCTCTTCCATTAGAGCCTTGACTTGGAAAGGATCAGATATACGTATCTCTGCGTCAAATTCTGTCTTTTCGATCTCTAGTGCGGCATCAAGAATCGCGATTCTAGCGTTAGTTACCCGTCTAGGCATCGCAGGGTGAAGAATTTCTTTGTCGATTACCATGCCTCTTACAAGTTCTGTGTCTGTTAAGCCCATGCCTTGTTTTTTAACTATACTTACATGATCTAAATCTGCAACAAGCTTTCCATTACGATCTTCCTTGACAAGACCAATAGCTTTTGCTGTGATATCTGCAAAAAGATCTTTTGATCCAGCGATACTTTTACTGTTCATAGCTGTCATTGCAACTTTCTTTAAAGTAGCTACGTCTTCAGGGTCGATATCGACTGCCATATTGTCTAAAATTTCAGTAGCCTTAGTGGCTGCTTTCTTTAGTCCAGCGACAATTGTTGTTGGATGAATCTTTGATTCTAACAGTTCCTCGCTTCCTTTAAGTAGTTGACCTGCTATAATAACAGCGGATGTTGTTCCGTCGCCAACCTCATCGTCTTGGGCCTTTGCAACCTGAACCATCATTTTCGCAGCGGGATGTTTCACGTCCATTTCATCAAGAATAGTAGCACCATCGTTCGTTATTACAATATCACCTAGAGAGTCTACAAGCATCTTATCCATACCACGTGGACCTAGAGCTGATTTAACGGCTTCAGCGATAACTTTACCAGCAGCGATGTTGTTCATTTGAGCTTTTCTTTTTGTTGTTCTTTCTGTGCCTTCCTTAAGAATCAGGATTGGCACTCCTCCTAGATTTAATGCCATTTTTTATTCCTCCTAATACTCCTCATCGCCCATATCGGGCATTCCTCCTGGTGGTCCTCCTGGACCTGCTCCAAGGTCTGACGCTGCGATGACGTCATCAATTCGTAGGATCATTTGAGCGGCTTCGCTTGCACTTTTAATCGCCTGTTTTTTCACAGCAAGAGGCTCGAATACGTTCAATGCGGCCATATCTGTTGTACCACCTTCTTCTGTATTAACACCATAGCTAGTATTACCTTGATCATGATCTGCACGTAGTTGCACCAATGAATCAATGGGATCTAAACCAGCATTTTCTGCTAGCGAGCGTGGGATGATTTCGACTGCATCTGCAAAATTGTTTACTGCCAACTGTTCACGACCTCCTAGAGATCGCGCATAATCACGTAAACCTCTTGCAATTTCAATTTCAGGTGCGCCTCCGCCAGGTACGACCTTTGCGTCTTGAATCACGTTTCTCACGACGCAAAGTGCATCATGGATCGCGCGGTCTGCCTCATCAACTATAAGTTCTGTACCACCTCGAATTAAGAGGCTCACAGCTCCTGGGTTCTTGCAACCTTCGACAAAAACCATGTTTTCATCAGAAATTTTTCGTTCTTCTACTGTTGTGGCTTCACCTAGATCTTCAGGAGTAAGTTCGTCAAGATTTGATACTATTCGTCCACCTGTTGCTTTAGCTAGTTTCTCGATATCAGATTTTTTTACTCGTCTAATAGCTGCCATTCCTGCTTTTGCGAGAAAATGTTGAGCTATGTCATCCATTCCCTTCTGGCAGAGAACGACGTTTGCGCCAGCGATACTTAGTTTATCGACCATTTCTTTGATCATATCTTCTTCTTGGTCTAGGAATGCTTGCATTTGAGTTGGATCTGTTATATTGATTTTCGAATCGAATTCAGTTTTTGTTATCTCTAAGGCAGCGCTGAGAAGAGCAATTTTAGCATCTCTTATGATTTTAGGCATGCCTGGATGAACCATTTCCTTGTCCATGACAATTCCGTTAATCAATTCTGTGTCTTCTAAACTTTCGCCCTTTTGCTTTTGTATAGCGATGTTTTCGATATCTACTTTCCACGCTCCACCGTCGACTTGAGTAGCGACTTGCTTGCATGCTTTCACTGCTAAATCTGCCAAATAGTCTGAGGAATAAGCTACCATTTTTGAGCCCATTGCGGTCATAGCGATATTCTTTAGCATTGCTGTATCTTCAATATTTACTGGCATTCCAAAGCCATCAAGGATTTCAAGGGTTTTTTCTGTTGCTTTTCTATATCCTTCAACAAGGACTGTAGGATGAACATCCAAGTCAAGGAGTGTCTCTGCGGCTTTTAATAGTTCTCCAGCCAGCACGACAACTGTTGTTGTGCCATCCCCGACTTCCACATCTTGCGTTTTAGCTAATTCGACAACCATTTTCGCTGTAGGATGCTGTACATCGATTTCTTTTAGTATTGTAGCACCGTCGTTCGTTATAACAACATCACCGAATGAATCAACCAGCATTTTGTCCATGCCTTTGGGTCCGAGTGATGTCCGAACCGCTTCAGCGATTACTTTTGCTGCTGCAATATTGTTTCTTTGAGCATCTTTTCCTTCAGTTCTTTGTGCTCCTTCTCTTAATAGAAGGATAGGTGTTCCACCTAAATTTGCTGCTATTTTTAACACCTTCTTTTTGTTACATTTTATTTTTTTTGAAAATTAGGTTACAACAATTTTTGAGAGTGACAACTCACTCTATGTAGATATCTACATGAAGTGTATGTAGATAGATTGGGGAAAACATGAAGTTAAAGTGAATAAAAAGTTTACGCCTTCGTCACATTATATAAAAATTTAGAACTCTATGGAAATAAAGGTAACTTTATTTCGTTTAAATGAATCATTTTTCCTTTTAAAGCCATCCAAATAGGTTAAAGACTGTAATATTTAAATAGAGTTACGTATACACCATTATATGGCGTAAACTGTTCTATCATTACAAAAAACGGTGGTTACTACTGTTCAAGACCTATTCTCTTAAGTATAACCTCGACCTGTATGAATTTCTCTGCGACTACAGACATGTACTCAATGGCATGCTTTCTGATATATGGGAGCAGATTGTATGGACAATAAAGAAAATTAGGGGCAAAAATCAGCATCGTATACTACCCACCATTCCGGATTATTCTTTTAAAAAGGCGATGCGAGGTCTCCACATGATACAATGAAGCCCAAGTTCGCCGAAGCTACAGCCTTTTTACACGTCAAGGTATGTAGTTCTACTTAGAACAGAACCCTTCGTCAATATTAAACTTTCATGGATTCTTCTATAACTCTTAATGTCTCTATCAAAGAATATCTCATCAAAAAAACTATTCTGATTTAGTTTCAATTAATTTTTCATTGAATGTTTTGATGTAATTTATTATTTTCTGTCGTAATTCGACAAGATACTGTCTTTTTTTCTCCAGTTCCTCAATTTCAGAATTCAGGTTTTCTAAAGCCATATTCAAATCAGAAATCTTTTCATCTGGAGAATCTCTAGTGTTAACAATAGTTTCTATTTTATCAGTTAGTTCTTCATATTCGTCCTGATCTGGACTTTGTCGTTCAAAAGACAGGATTTTTGTTTCAAACGAGTCAGGTGTAATATCTGCCATGATTGAAAAAGATTTAGTGATCTTAAAATATTTTCTGGGTGGACCACCAACTGTACTTGCACCTTCATAGCTCTTTATGATTTTTAATTCTTTAAGCTGATCGAGATGTTTTCTTATAGCTTGATGTCTGATATTAATGTCTTCAGATAATTGAAAGACATAACCCGCCTCTTCGGAAAGAGCTGCAAGAATCTTTCGGCGAGTCTTGTTGCCTAAAATATCTAAAATCTTCTCAATATCAAGTTCCATGCGGTTATTCACCAAGCTCTTTAGCTACATCTTGCAAAAGCTTTTTTTGAGATCTTGTCAAATTTTCGGGAGTCTTGATGATCACTCTTACGAGTTCATCTCCACGTCCACCATTTAAACTTGGCATTCCTTTTCCTTTTAGACGAAATAGTGTATGGGTTTGGGTGCCTGCTGGGATTTTGAGTTCTGCAGCACCATCAAGAGTAGGAATTTTTACTTTAGCGCCGAGTGCGGCTTGGAAAAAACTTATTGGCTGTTCAAGATAGAGAGTAGTGCCATCTCGCTGGAATATTTCGTGCGGAAGAACATTAAGAACGACATATAGATCTCCTGAAGGTCCCCCTCCTGAAGTGCTAACTTCTCCTTCTCCTCGTAATCGCAGTACAGAGCCTGTTTCTACACCTTTAGGTATTGTAACATTTATTTTTCGAGTTGAGCGAACCACTCCAGATCCTCTACAGTTATGGCAAGGTTTCTCAATAATTTTTCCTTCGCCATTACAGCGATCGCATGGTACTATTTGTACGAACTGCGAATATCCTTGTGTACGAGAAATTTGAAGTCGTCCATTTCCTTTACATTTTGGGCAAGTATTTACCGATGTGCCTGGTTCGGCACCTGTCCCCTCACAAACTGGACATCGTTCTCTACGTGGCACGTCAATTTGACGTTCAATGCCGCTAGCCGCTTCTTTTAAAGTTATTTCGAGTTCAATTTGTAAATCGTCACCGCGTTGAACTCTTGGACCTCTCGTTCTCGCTCGCCGATTCCCAAAGAATACATCAAAAATACTTTCAAATCCACCGAATCCTCCAGAGCCACCTCCAAAGCCAAAATCTCTGAAAATGGAATCAAAGTCAACCCCACTGAAAATATCCTCAGTAGTGTATCTACCATCAATTCCTGCATGCCCAAATTGATCATACATGCGTCTTTTTTCATCATCAGAAAGAACAGCATAGGCTTCAGAGACCTCTTTAAACTTGTCTGTAGCACCTGGGTTTTTGTTGCGATCTGGATGGAATTGAACAGCTAGCTTTCGGTATGCCCTTTTGATATCGTCCTGTGAAGCATCTTTTGAGACGCCTAATACTTCGTAGTAGTCGCGCTTTTCCACTGCAACTCACCTTTAAAAAAAGGAAAATAGGTTATTCGTCATCCACAACTTCATAGTCTGCATCTACAACCTTTTCTCCGGGTGGTGGTGGAGATGTTCCTGTGGTTTCAGCCCCGCTACCAGGAGGCGGTTGTTGAGCAGCTTGTTCTTGTGCAACCTGTTGATATACTGCGGTTCCAATTTCTTGTAATATCTTTGCAAGTGCTTCCGTTTTCTCTTTTATTTGTGCTATATCATCGCCTTTCAAGGCTTCGTTTAATTCATTCACTGTATTTCTGATTCTATCCTTTTGTTCTTTCGCCAATTTGTCTTCGAGATCTGCTAAAGTCTTCTCTGCAGTATATATCATTGAATCCGCGTTATTTCTAACTTCGACTTCTTCCTTCTTTTGTTTATCCTGTTCGGCAAATTGTTCCGCTTCTTTAACCATCCGATCAATCTCAGACTGATCTAACTTGGTTGACGCCGTAATAGTGATTGACTGTTCTTTGCCCGTGCCAAGATCTTTCGCTGTAACATTTAATATTCCATTCTCATCGATATCGAATTTTACTTCAATTTGTGGAACATTTCTTGGAGCAGGTGGGATACCCACAAGATTAAACATGCCAAGCGATACGTTATCTGCTGCCATTTTTCTTTCACCTTGTAACACGTTAATTGTTACAGATGTTTGGAAGTCAGCTGCGGTTGAAAATATCTGTTTTCGTTCGGCAGGAATTGTCGTATTTTTTTCCATTATCGGAGTAGCGACTCCACCTAGTGTTTCAACGCCGAGTGTAAGTGGTGTAACATCTAGAAGTACAATCTCATCTATTTCTCCAGCCATGATGCCTCCCTGAATAGCTGCACCCGTAGCTACACATTCCATCGGATCTACTCCACGTTCAGCAGGTTTACCAATGATATCCTCCACGAATTTTCTTACAATAGGCATGCGAGTGGGACCACCGACGAGGATGACTTTATCAATTTGACTTGGTTGTAATTTTGCATCTTGCAATGCGGTCATCATTGGGCCTCTGCATCGCTCTATAATAGGAGTTACGAGTCGTTCCAGTGTTGAACGAGTAAATTTCATTCGCAGGTTTTTAGGTCCGCTTTCATCTGCAGCAATAAATGGGAGATTTATTTCTGTTTCCAAGATCGTAGATAGTTCGATCTTTGCCTTCTCTCCAGCCTCTCTCACGCGCTGCATTGCGGTCGCATCAGAACGAAGATCAATTCCACTGTCTTTCTTAAACCCATCAACAATATAGTCAACAATAGCATTATCCATATCAGTTCCGCCTAACTGGGTATCACCACTTGTTGATTCAACCAGAAACGCGTTTTGTCCAAAATCCATAATTGTTACGTCAAGAGTACCGCCGCCAAAGTCGAACACAAGAATTTTTAATTCCTGATCCATTTTGTCAATGCCGAAAGCTAAAGATGCAGCAGTTGGTTCATTGATAATACGAACAACATCTAATCCGGCAATGACCCCTGCATCCTTTGTTGCTTGTCGCTGGTTATCATTGAAATACGCTGGTACTGTAATCACTGCTTTTTCCACTTTTCCACCTAGAAAGGCCTCAGCATCGCGTTTAATCTTTTGAAGTATGAAAGCTGAGATTTGTTGGGGTGAATATGTCTTGCCAAAAATGTTCACCTTGTAATCTTGGCCCATTTTTCGCTTAATCGCAGTGATGGTAGCTTCAGGATTTGACACTGCCTGGCGACGTGCAGGTTCACCTACAAGTAGCGATCCATCTTCAGCAAAAGCTACATATGAAGGGAACGCTTTGCCATATTGAGTGCTTCCTTCCGCACTCGGAATTATGACAGGTCTACCGCCCATCATAGCCGCCGCTGCTGAATTGCTAGTTCCAAGATCTATACCAATAATTTTTTCTCTTTTTGTTTCCTTAGCCATAATTATACCTCCATTTCTTTATTATCATCATCTTTTGCAGAATCTTCTTTGATAGATTCTTCTTTTTTAGGAATTTTCGATACTGCAACCGTAGCAGGTCGAATTACTTCATTATCTAACAAGTATCCTTTTCTATATTCTTCAATTATTGTGTTATTGGGGTGATCTGAAGATTCAATCCGACTGACTACCTCATGATAACGAGGATTCATCCGTTTTCCTAAGGCGTCTATCTTTTTTACCCCTTCTTCTTTTAAGACCTTATTAAACTGATCTGAAATCATCATTACTCCATCAAAAAATGTAGAGTTAGTTAGTTCTTTGTTACTGGTTTGGGCAGTTGAAACGGCTCGTTCAAGATCATCTACAATAGTCAATAGTTTGCCCAATAAACTTATAATTCCAACTTTCTGTATTCGTTCCATTTCTTTTTTAGCTCTTTTTTGAAAGTTTTCAAGGTCTGCCTTCAAGTATTTTAACCTTTTTAAGTAATCTTCGGCTCGTGCTTTTTCAGTCTCTAAATCTTCTTTTAACTGCTCTATCTTTTCCGCTTCGGTCATTTCAATTTGTATCTCTACCTCATGCTTTTCTTTTTCTGCACTACTTGCCGCGTTGTTATTTTCATTTATTTTTGTTGCGTCATCTTTAGTCTCATTCGTCATTTGTGAGCCTCCACTCAATCAAGAGTAACAAACTATACTATGCTTTTTTAATACAGAAGCGTCTATTTAATAGACGCATATAGATAAATTTTACTTTTCATTTAAGTTAAACATTAATATTTGATTTTCTTTTTACTTGGGTGTTTTATACATATTTTCACGATTAAATATCATCTTTTAATTTAGAAAAATATTTAATCTGTTGCTTTATTACTTCTTATTGATTTTTATACAAAATGTGTTCATTTTATAGCAGATTAACTAAGTCACTTTTGGTGACATAATAAGTTCATTTACTGCCATATTTAAAGTTAGTGGTTAAGGTCATTAGCATATCAATATTCGAATGAGTAAGTACCGATATAAGAGCAGAGTATTCACCAAAGTTTATAAGATTGATATACAATAAAACATTAACAAGATAAGAGCAATTATTATGAAAAAAGAGCTCACAGAGACTCATTTTAGATCTTTTTTCAACTAGATGAAAGATTGCTATTTTTAGTAATTCGCAAAAAAATACTTATAAATCAAACTACTGAGAGTTGGTCACGAAATAAAACAGATACGCCACAAAATACTTGACATACCTTTTGTTTTACCATTTTACACAACATAAGCGGACGTAGATGTATTTCACGACAGGATCAATAGGATGTGTACGATTACATTATAAATATACAATGAGGCGATTTTATGGTTGAAATTGGAGTGCTTGGTGTTGGTGAATGGGGAAAAAACCATGCACGGGTATATAGAGAGTTGGAAAATTCAAATTTAGTCATGGTAGCAGATTTAAGCGGTATGAGGCTGAAAAAACTCAATAAAACATACAAAGTAGCTGTGACAAATGATTATCGTGATATCTTAAATAATCCAGAGATAGAGGCCGTGAGTGTATGTACACCTAGCTCAACTCATTTTGAAATTGTAAGAGAGTGTTTAGAGGCAGGAAAACATGTTCTTGTGGAAAAACCCATGTGTTTGGACTCATTAAGCGCTCAAAAACTGATTGATATTTCTGAAAAACAGAAGAAAACCTTAATGGTAGGACACATCTTTCGTTTTAATCCTGCCGTAAGAAAATTGAAAGATGAAATCAGTAAAGATAACTTTGGTAGAATATTCTTTTTGTACGGCTCAAGAATGGGATTAAGAACGCCAAGAGATGATTGTGGCGTTATCTTCGACTTTGCACTCCATGATTTTGATGTGTTTTGTTTTTTATTAAACGATTTGCCCATTGAAGTTACAGCAATAGGAACGCCATACTTACGAGAGCCATATGAAGATGTGGGAATGGTTACACTTCGCTTTCCAAACAAAATCCTTGCTCATATTCAGGTCAGTTGGCTTACTCCAAAGAAAATAAGAGATTTGTGGGTAGTCGGGCAAGAAAAAAGTGCGAGCTTGGACTACATGTCGCAAGATATTGAAATTTATGATATTGGTGTTGTCCCAGAATATGATTCCTTTGGTGGATTTAAACTTATTACTCGAGAGGGCGATACATACAAACCATATATACAGAACTTAGAACCACTCAAACTGGAACTTGCTCATTTTCTAGAATGCGTCGAAAACAGGAAACAGCCTCTAACGGATGGAAAAGTTGGTTTACAAGTAATTAAGATCATCGAGGCGACATATAAATCCATAAAGGAGAAAAAAACAGTTGATTTGAGGGAATAAAGTGGAGTTTCTTAAGATTTATCCAAATGTTCAACTCGGAACAGATGTAGTGATTGAAGATTTCGTCATAATTGGCGCACCGCCACGTGGGAAAAAACCAGGTGAATTAGCAACTACGATTGGAGATCATTCACATATACGTTCACATTCAATTATTTATGCCGGCACAGAAATTGGCAGTGGGCTAGAAACAGGACACGGAATAATGATAAGAGAAGGGAATATAATAGGTAATGATTGCTCTATTGGAACGAATAGTGTCCTTGAGAACGATAATAATATTGGAAATAATGTGAGAATTCACTCTAATGTCTTCATCCCACAGTATACCGTAATAGAAAATAACGCTTGGATTGGACCGAATGTAGTGTTAACTAATGACCCCCATCCGCCCTGTGCAAAATGTATGAAGGGTCCAATCATCAAGAGATATGCCAGGATTGGTGCACATTCTACAATACTGCCAAAATTGACCATTGGAGAAAATTCATTGGTCGGCGCAGGATCATTGGTCACAAAAGATGTTCCTCCAAATTCAGTTGTTATGGGACATCCAGCAAAGTTCATAAAAAAGATTACTGAAATTGAATGCAAATCCGGTATTATTGAGAAACCCTATCAGGAGATGTAATGATGATACCTTTCGGAAAGCCTATCGTGACTGAAAAGCAAAAAGAGGCTGTATTAAACGTATTATCGACCACCTCATTTATCTTAGGCGAGAATGTTCACAAATTCGAAGAGGAATTCGCAGCTTATTGTGGAGCAAAGTATGGGATTGGTGTAAGTTCAGGTACTGAAGCTTTATACTTAGCTCTATTAACTGCAGGAATCACTGCGGGTGATGAAGTTATAACCGTACCAAATACCTTTATAGCGACATCAAACTCAATTATACATACTAATGCTACCCCTGTATTTGTGGATATCGATCCTATTACATATACTATGGATGTAGATAAATTAGAAGAAAAAATCTCGAATAAAACACGCGCTATAATTCCCGTACATCTCTATGGACACCCAGCGGATATGGATCCGATCGTTGAGTTAGCCACACAGTATGATATTCCCGTAATTGAAGATGCCTGTCAGGCTCACGGTGGAAAATACAAAGGAAAACCTACAGGCTCGCTTGGTGATCTTGCATGCTTTAGTTTTTATCCTTCTAAAAATATGACGGTTTGTGGAGATGGTGGAATGGTCGTGACAGACAACGAGGAATTTACTGAGAAAATCCAGATGTTACGAAGTCACGGTCAGAGGGTGAAAAATAGACATGATCTCATTGGATTTACTGCCCGTCTTAGTGAAATCTCAGCAGCAATTGGAAGAGAACAACTCAAAGAGTTAGATAACTGGAATAAGAAAAGAAGGGCAAATGCAGCCTTATACAATGAGCTCTTAGAAGAAAGTGTTATTAAACCGATCGAAAAGGAATGGGCATATCACGTTTACCATTTATATGTAATTCAATGCGAAAAACGAGATGAATTAGTAAAATTCTTGACCAAGAATGAAATTGGTGTGGGCATACATTATCCTATCCCGATTCATCTCCAGCCATCATATATTGATCGATTGCATTTTACTTCAGGAATGTATCCTATAAGCGAAAAAATTGCTAATAAGATAATATCGCTCCCAGTTCATCCTGCACTTACACAAGAAGATGTACAGTTTGTTGCAGAGAAAATCAGAGAATTTTACCGCTAATATCCACCACTAACATGACTGATACCAATGAGTACAATTGTAATTATTCCTGCTATGGATGAAGAAAAAAAAATAGGTATAGTAGTTAGTGGCATTCTAAAATACGCAGAAGGACTTGTAGACGAAGTAATAGTAATAGATGATGGTAGTAGCGACAAGACAGCGATTGTAGCTGAAAAAAGTGGTGCAACAGTCATATCTCATCCTAAAAATAAGGGAGTAGGCGCTGCTATCAGGACAGGTATCGACTATGCGGTACAAAATAACTTCGACATTTGTGTTGTAATGGGTGGAGATGCACAAGACGACCCACATGAAATAAATCGTGTGATTTCGCCTATACTAAATGATACATATGATTTTGTACAAGGATCTAGGTTTTATGGGGCAGTAGTAAATTTTCCCATTTTCCGGAAGATTACTACATATCTATTCAGTCTTTTTTTTAAGATAGTTGCAGGAGTTAAAATAACGGATGCCTCTAATGGATACAGAGCATTCCGTACTAAAATAGTAAAAGATCAAAAAATTAATCTTCATCAGCACTGGTTGGATAGATATGAACTAGAACCTTATTTACTTCTACAGACAATCAAAAAGGGCTATAAAATCACAGAAGTCCCAGTTACCAAGATGTATTTTAAGGAATTAGGCTACTCCAAAATGAAACCTATCTTAAGTTGGTGGCATATTTTAAGGCCGCTCATTAAGGAAATTTTTCATAGAATTTCTATCTAGATTTTTCTATAAAGCACATCTGTCGCAAGTGGACTTTGGTCATTTTTACAGATCCTATCAGATATCAAACATAGTCATAAAATAAAATTTCTTGATTCCTTCTTTTTCTCATTTATGGGATTTCTCTTTCTTCACAAAATGATACAGCTGTAATATGAATTCCTTATCGTTCAAAATTGAAATCCTATTTTCGTATAGATTTTTGTTGAAATGGATTAAGGCAATCGCGACCATATAAAGAACAACATAGGTTATTGACATGGAAAAAAATATAGTAGCTGTCACTTCTAACCTTTTTGATAAGAAAGCCAACCCGTAGATAATGATCGTTAGATAAGTGGTTATATGATATGCAATAATCCAGAAAGCAAAATAGGTGAATTTTTTAAAACAATTCATGAAAATTAATACAAATGGGAATGCATATACGACGTATTGATATCCCGCCATCTTGAAAGTCAACAAAAAAATTAAACTAACAATTGAAAATCTTTTTATTAAAGCCCTATCCGTACTGAGCGGGTTCTCTTTTTTTATTTCGTAAAAATAATCTGCTAGAACATAGATGAATATACTCCCTACCTGAATCCAAACTGAAATGACAGATACTAACTCATTTCCTCTAGATATCAAGAAGATCCAATACCAAATCGAGTATGGTACAGATATTCTAGTTGCTTGAAAGAAAATCCCGGAAAGAATTTTCGTCCCAAAGATTAAATAAAATGGAATGTGAATTAACACTGTTAAGGCAAGTATGCTCCCCACATATATTACCGTTTTTTTGAAACCATCGCGTTCGAAATAATACCATATCAACGGAATTGTGAATAATATTGGATAGAATTTCGTCAAAATGGCTATGGTGATCGATATCCAAGCATACCAAGGCCTATTTTCAACGGCGAAATATAAAGTGGAAACAATAAAGGCCATAGGAAGCAATTCCCATCGACTTATAGTTATCCACCAAACTACAGGTAATAGAATGAAAATAAACATTATATTTGAAGCATAGATCCTTTCAAAATAACGTGAAACCAGTCGCATTGTCAAAATAACAGTAATAATTTCAAATAACACGTTAAGCAGTCCCATATATATCACATGATAATGAAATGGAAGTAAAAAAGGTATACGTGACGCCATTAGAGATCTAGTGGTAACTGCCGCTTGTCCTACCCCAATTAGATATGCTACTCCTAAAACAGGAAATTCAAACAGATATTGGAACCGTTCTATTTTAGATGATCTCATTAAAATTATCTTATAATCAAGCCATTCAGCAAGCCATGTAAACATGTACCATTTGCTTTCCGCTATTGAAAACGTTGAAAACACAATAACAAAATACACGAAATTCACGAAAATTATGAAGAATATCATATAGAGTTCATTTTTTCTCATAAACCCCGCCTTTCATAAGGGCTCTAAATTCTCTTAAAATATCATGTTCACGCTTTTTAGCATTGTTTGAAGACTGTATTTAACTTATAAGGGAATTTATTCTCAAGGTTAATCAATTGATCTATATTAATGCTTCTTAGGAGAAACAGAGATCATAAAGATTGTTGTAGTTATTAACAAAAAATAAAACAGAATTCTTTTGATGAGGGCGTCAATGGTTTTTACGAGTAAAGTAGATTAAAATCAATTCGTTACTAGTCTATATGGAGATTCTAAACACGCTTTCAATAGCCATCTCATTTACTTGACGTATCCTCAATTTCATAAACTAATGAAATTTTATATTTTCGTCCAGACAAAAAGCAATTAAATTCTTCGACACCTAAGAGATCTTCAATGAAATTTAACGAATTTATTACCAACAAATTAAAATATTGATGTTGTATTTGCTACCTTCGAAGATTTACGAGTCTATTATTAAAAATTAAGAATCTCGGGCACTCATTCTAAGAATATATGGCGATGTTAGATGCAAAAATACAATAAATATACATCCTTCATATTGCTCATACTGATAGTAGCATTAGGGTTTCTCTTACGGGTTTATAATGTAGGGTATCCATTAATGAAAGTAGGTGATGAGGTAGAGCATGCTATAGTTGCTAATAATGCTATGAAACATTTTAGTAGATTGACTTTGTTCGATGACCCCTATTTAGCACCAGTTAAAAACGGTGGTTGGAGAGATTGGCCTAAAGCTCATGTTTGGCTCAATAAGCCGCCATTTAGTTTTTGGTTGATAGCACTATTCATGTTTATTTTTGGTCCAAATGAGTTTGGATACAGAATTACAGCTGTTCTATTAGGTACTTGTTCCCTTTTTATCACCTTCTTGATTTCTAGAAGATTATTCGGGGAAAGAACAGGATATTTGGCTGCATTTATTCAAGCAATTTGTCCCATAACCGTATTATTTGATCGCGGTACCTGGATACCAGGTGGAATTTTTGCTATCTTTAGTTTTTGGCTTGAACTTACTGTATTATGTATTATTATTAGTTATCAAGAGAGAAAGAATATTTTCTATATATTTGCGGGACTTTTTAGCGGAATTAGTTATTTATCGTTGTCATTTGTTGGTTTTATACCCATCCTCGCGTTAGTCATAAGTTTATTCTACAAAAAGTTAAAAAATAAGGTGGGAAGAGAATCATATACACTTTTACTGTATGTCATAATAGTCTCTTCTCTGATAATAATTCCGTGGGAGATAAATTCATTTCTTCAATATGGGCGGGTGTACCCAACAGAGTTGTTCACGCACTTAACTGTAAGTTTAGCGCCATCAGGACCTTGGTATTATCATTTGGAGATATTAAACGAAAATTTGTTAGGGCCTTTATTCATCTTGTTTATCTTAGGATTCATTACTCATTTTAAACGAATTAAACACTCATTTTCAATGTCAGATCTATATTTGTTGTCTTTAATTCTCCCAAGCATTATTATTTTTTCTCTCGCTAAATCAAAATT
The DNA here is from genome assembly GCF_019058535.1 of Candidatus Borrarchaeum sp. Lineage (NCBI taxonomy): Archaea > Promethearchaeati > Candidatus Borrarchaeota > Candidatus Borrarchaeia > Candidatus Borrarchaeales > Candidatus Borrarchaeaceae > Candidatus Borrarchaeum > Candidatus Borrarchaeum sp. The sequence goes on along the minus strand of NZ_JAHPYX010000277.1, from coordinate 17,997 downwards.
TCCCCATTTTCTTTTTCCGATCTATCCATATTTCTACATAATAATCTCTAACTTTTTAAGCGATCAAACTGATCTTATAAGGCAAAAGGGTTTTTCATTGTTCCATCTCTTTTTAGTAGCATTTACCTTTATTTGGGTGATTAATGAGATTCAAGAGCGCTTTTTGATTTTCGAATACATAATGATTCCTTTTTCAGTTCTTCTGTTTTCATTTCTACTAATTGATTCCACAAAATATCCTTATATTATTAGGATAAAACAGGAAAAGACTTTTGTGATCAAACTTATACTGTTTTTTGTTTATTTAATCGGCGCATGTTTATTCGGACCATTTTGGATTTTTAGTAAAAATGTCTTAGGAAAACAGTATTTTTTAATAGTAAGTCGGCTCATTGAATTCAATCAGGATTTTTCATTCTTTGGGAGCAGTTTCTTTATTTCAATAGCCGTTCTAATTCCATTTCTCTATATTTTCTATAATAAGCAGATGAAAAAATCTCGCATATTTTTTCCGCGAGTTAAAATATCTATTGTACTATTTATTTCACTATTATTTATCAGTGGCACACTCATTACATTACTTGGATGGACTACTCAAGGTTGGGCATGTTTGTTTAATCAACGCTTTCAATATCGTGAAGTGGGGTATTTTATAAGAGAAAACACAGATCCAAAGACTGTAATTTACGGATTAGATGAAATAGATAGTTATAAAATAATGTTTTATTCAGACAGAACTGCATTACCTGGATATCCTTCATTAGAGAGAATCAACGAATTAAAATTGAGAGGATATGACGTATTGATACTCTCAAACACGTCTCAAGTGCCCTACGAAGCAAATTTAATTTATGCTGAAGAACAAGGAATCTTTCTGTATGTTCTTTAAGGTTTAATGTTCAATAAGTATTTACACAAATTTTTAGTGCTTCAAAAATCTTATATTTTCGAAAAATGTTCCCTGATATCTGCATTTCTAGACCCGGTGTTATGTTTATGGAATTTTTGTATAATTGTGCGAAGTTGCCAAAAGATCACAAATCTTTGTCAATTATAAATTCAGCTGCTGAGCGATTATTTAAACGGCTTAAAAATCTTAGAGTTGAAGAACTAGATATCTCGGATTATAATAGAACATATCTAAAAAGTTATTTAGAGGACCTATATGGCACATTGCAAAAATATTCTTATATCTTAGCATTATCTTTAAGCACTTCTAATTTGTCTCTTAATAAACTTACCTTCATAGACTATGGCGGTGGAACAGGAATATTAAGTTTATTGGCTAAAGAATGTGATATTGGTACAGTGATCTATAACGATATTTATGATGTTTCATGCAAAGATGCGAAAACAATCGCCCAAATTATTGGAAATGAAATTGATTATTATATTCAAGGTGAAATTGACGATTTAATCAAATTTCTAAGGAAAAAATCAATGTCTTGTAATGCTATAGCATCATCTGATGTTATAGAACACATATACGATATAACCAAATTTTTCCAAAAAATGAAGTTTTTACCTGGAAAATCAATAACAGTGGTAATGAGTTCAGGCGCAAATATGTTAAATCCCATAATCAATAGATCAATAATGAAACAACAAAGGGAAATAGAATATACAGATAGAGTTAAAATAAAAGGGCATAAGAAAAGGGATTGCCTAAAGGCTTATTCAAAAGTTAGAAGAGAAATTATTTCTAATTTCGAAGGTTTAACCAACGAGGAAATTGCAAGGCTGACTAAAGCAACTAGGGGTATGATAAAAGAGGATATCGAAAAAACCATATCTGTATATCTTAAAACAAGTCGACTACCTAAAGAACCAATCCATCCTACAAATACATGCGACCCGTACACCGGAAATTGGGCAGAACATTTAATGGATCCGTTTAAATTAAAAGAAATTTTAGCAGAAGAAGGCATTAAGGTAGAGGTCCTAAATGGGTATTATACCGAATCTAAAGACATCATAAGAAGAATAATTTACAGTCTTTTGAATCTCTCTATTACCAAATTAAAGAAGCAGGGCATTAGATTGTCTCCCTTTTATACGATTTATGGTGTTAAGAATTGATTGTAGCATCTAAGAAACCTTATTATAGTTTTAAGGATTGTTTATTCAAAAAATGCATAATTTAATTTACAGGGAAAATCACCAATCTTTCTGTATCTCCTACGACCTCTAGTTAATAATGCAAAACTTATATCTGCATCCAGCGCATATGAGGTAAAAAAGTGCTCAGTAAAGATAATAATTCAGCATTTACGAAATTTCTAATTCGATTAGGGCGTTTCACTCAAGAAACACTCAAAAAACATCTTAATTATTACACAATTTCTCTCATATTAGTAGTTTGTCTTTATAATATTCTTCTTTATAATCTTAAGATTCTAGAAATGAGTTGGGATGGCGCAGCTCATGCTAGCAATGGAATTATCCTGCATGATATGATTCGAGATGTCATCATAAGGGATCATAATTTTTCTCCTTTTGCTTTGTATGATTATATTCTTAAATTTAATTTAGAATGGTATGCCTCGCTTGGTGGATCGATTGCTCACTACGGGCTTTTTGTGCCATTCCTCTTCATGCTTTCTTATTTCATTTTAGGAATTTCCTATTCTTCTGCATATCTTGTTATTATTATCATGGGAAATATCTGTATCTTAACAACTTTCTTCTTAGGGGCAGAGTTATTCGATAGACGTATTGGTTTGCTTGCAGCGCTTTTTCTAGCATTTTCATCGGTGTTTTTCGCATTTTCAAAAACAGCACTCCTGGACATTCCTGCAACGACGATATTCACTCTTTCAATTTATTCACTAATTCTCACCAAGAAAAAGTTAAAGAAAAAACAAGATCCAAAAAAGCAATCATTTCTTACTGGTTTACTTGTAGGCCTAGCCTTTATGACGAAGCCTACAAGTATCCTTCTTCTTCTTGTAATAAGTTTAGCATTTATACTAAACTATGCGCATATAATAAAGGATCGAGGACTTTTAGAATGTTGCCAAAAACTGATTAAGACCCTGAAAAGTAATTTATGGATTTTCTATGGCATAATCCCCGCTCTTCTCTTAATTAGCTTCCAAGCAGGCATCATTATATTTTCGGGTTCGATTAAGATTTGGTTAGCTTATGGAACAAATGAGCCCCACACCTTCCTAGTAACAGTTCAAGGATGGCTTTTCTATATTATAAGAATTGGACTTACAATTCCAGAATTGGGAGGAGTACTCATTGGCTTGTGTTATGCAATTTACAGAAGGACAAAGAAGGATAAGTTATTACTTTCATGGTATTTTGTCATATACATAATCTTCTCATTTATTCAAGATAGAGAAGCAAGATACTTTCTACTAGCATTTCCTGTCATTTTTCTACTATCTGCGCGTGCTCTGATTAAGATACATGATCGTGTAAAAAAATATCGTCCTAGTACTGTTAATGTAGGAACAATCGTTGTAATCGCAATAATATTCCTTGTTGGATTGGTAAATACACTGCAGCATCCTTATCCCTATTTTTATAATCCTCAGATGCCTACATCCGAGACTGTAATGGAAGACGCTGCCATATTTTTAGTAGAAAACAAAGCAAAAACTATGCAATTGACATTAAATCCAACTATATCACCATCGGCGATGACTTTCTATATACTTAAACATGATCGAGAACATGAAACGAGATATTTTGACGTATTATGGACAACAAGAGGAGAACTGACTGTTGATGAATTTAGAGATTTAATTACACAACTTAACATTTCACATTTACTTATTTCAGATCCAGGAAATATGCCAATGTATGAAAACTTAGACAAATATGTCAATTATATTTTAGAAAATCCTAAAGAATTTAGCCTGGTTAGAATCTTTCAAGGAGAATACAGTATTTACGTTTATAATGTGCTATAACCAAATTTGATCTAACAGCTATCTCGATTGCACAACTTCAATCGAACAACTCTAGTTTCTTGGCTAAATTATTCAGAGATACATATTCAACTTCATAGTTATTTTCTAGCAAGCTACAAATATTTAAGAGACTCTTATAATTATCCTCAGAACATTTAATCTTTTTAGTATCATGCTCTACAAATTCCCATGAATGTGCAAAAAACACTAAATGTGGTTTAAACCCAAATGAAATTTGATAAGATGCTACGATTTCTACGAAATCTAAAAACTCGTTTTTACTCATTGACAGAACACTTGGGAAAGTAAACCGATCATAATAGACAAGTGGAATTATATGATACTTTAATTGGAATTTAGGTATTGGATTAGCAGTATGAGGAATCATTAATAAACTATCATAAAACTTAGGTAGAGGTTTAACTCCTAAATAAGATGGAAGAGAAGAGTCTATCTTAAAATCATAGTTCTTTATTAAAGACAAGGTTTCCTTATTAATTACCAAATTAGGTGCCCTAAACGAAGTAGGTCGCTCTAAATCATTTTCTTCAAAAATATCTAAAGAGATTGAAATTAATTTTCTCTTTTGTTTTAAATCCAGAGATTTTTTGCTATCCCACCACTGTTCATAGCCCCAAAGTTCATGAGCATATCCATGCAAGCCTAATTCGTGTGTTTTTTGAAGATTTTTAAATTGAGTCGAAAAATCGTTTATGAGATTTGCTTGAATAAACAAGGTCGTCTCAATATTTTTTGATTTAAGTAATTTGTTCATCTTATGAAGAAAATTACCGATTGGTTTAATCTTGTTGTTTATTGGATCTTTTTCTATATCGAAAGTTAATGAAACTGCTAATTCTTTTACTTTATGTTTTTTAGTTCTTCTACTTGTTAGAATCTTTTTCAATAAATTGTAGTGTAAATAAATGGGAAATCTGCTATCAGATAATAAACTTCTTAGATTTTCCATTTAAGTGAACACCCGATTTTAAGATTTTAAGTCTAAAACTGCATCTTACGTTAAAACTTTTTTCTTCATCAAAATATCCCGAAGTCATTCAACGAACTCAAGGTAACCTATTGAACATAGTACCTTTTTAAAAATTCGAAAATAGGCGAAATTAGTTGAAATATGACCGGAATTTCGGCAGAATACATGATGAACAAAAGAGCAACAGAGTAATTCACAGCTATCATTAAAATAAAGAGGATTTTCGGAAGTTTTGGAGAGATCTCATATAACTTATTCGACTTAAGTTCTCCACAGCCTAATATAACGGCGGAGAAGAGTCCAGGTAGCCATAATCTATCCCAGAAAGGTCCTGGAGCTATTATTCTAGCAATAATAAAGAGGAATAGCCAAATTAATAATATCCAATATTTTTGATTCCTAAAAACCTTGTAATTGGAGAATACTAAAATTGGGAGGAAATGAAAACAAACAATAATTGAAAAAATAAACATGAAAGGAGAACGAGCAGTACTATAGAGTCTTTCTAAACCACCTATTCTTCTGTTAAGGATAACTGGCAGAAGATCAAGACTCAAAACAAAAGAAAGCCAAAGAATGAATGGAATTAAAATAGTAAAAAGAATAAGTTTTCCTAATATTTCGGCATTCATATTTTCTTTCATTTTTAGAAGGGTTAACAAATAGAAACTTATTGGAACTAATAACAAAGGAAAAAGAGAGTCTTTAGTGAGTACTGACAATGTGAGTATAATTGAGAGAATAACATATTCCTTAAGAAGATCTGTTTTAAGAGAGCGATATATATAGAATAAGCTTACTACAGAGAAAAAAGCGGCTAATGAATCATTCATTGGACGTGCAATGTTTGAAATTACAGTGTAACTCGAAATATAAACGATGAGAATTTTATTTACTTCATCTTTTAGTCCAATGTAAATTGCAAACTCTCTTAAATAAAGTAAAGTAAGCATTACTGAAAAGATTGATACCAAGATGCAGGAAAGTTTGGCATCACCTACGATAAAGAGAAGCAAGGCTGAGATGAATGCAAAAAACGGTAAATGTGGCTGCCAACTTAATTCATATAGGAAAGGGGCCATATCGTAATTCCAATCTAATATTTTGTTTCTAATATTAATTGCATAAATATACCATAGATCCCATGGATCTGTTAACGGATCCTGAAGATTAAATAACCATAGAGACAAAAAGATTGAGATGCAGGTCATTATAAGAAGATGGAGAGTCAAGGAAGAATATGCATCTAACATTTTCTTCTTTAGCGTTTGAAACATAAACTCCCTCAAATTTCAATTAACTTAAATTCTTTTGGTATAAATTAATTATTTCACTTTTTGGTGTTGGGGTTTTTTGCATTGGAATAATAAGGACCCTCCAAATAACTTAGTAAAGTCATTTTGACCAAATACATGTCCAATGAACGAATCAATCTTTATTAGTCGTTTAGTAAATTGTTCACTGCACCAATAAAAACTCCCAAGACCTGGAAGGTAGAGTGTTGGGAGAAACGGGCAAAATATTGATCCTAAAAACCTAGTAGAATGAGTTTGGCTTATTTTAAATCCAGATTTAGTTATCCACTGTTTTATTTTACTAGTCAAATAATTTTTCTGAAATGGGACTATTTTGAAAATTACAGTTAGGAAATGTTCGAGATAGTTTTGGAGATGGAAACCCCCAGGGACATCAAATACGACAATACCACCTTCTTTCGTAATTCGGTAAGTTTCTTTAATAGCCGACAAAGGATTTGGAAGATATTGAAGCACAGCAGTACATGTTACTCTATCAAAACTATTGTCGGCAAAAGGAAGTTTCATTGCATCTCCCAAAACTAGAGAAAAATCCTTACCCTTTTTCACCGTACTTAACATTTGATCTTTGATTATGTCAATTCCAACTATTTCTATTTTGGGATAATTCAGTTTAATTTTATTAATTAAAAAGGCGTTTCCACAACCAACATCTAAAACTGATTCAGAATTTTGAAGTTCAAGAAGTTTGATTGTTATATCTTTAGTTTTATGATAAAAATATTCCCTTATTGGGTTTTTTCTATATGTTTCAAGTTTTTTAGAGGGCTTTTGATATTGGTTTTTTAATTTGTCGACCATTATTCATGCCTTCATCTTAATATCTAAGAGGAAAATTACATAGAAGTGAGTTAGAATGGTCCATTTTTAGGTGGGAAGAGGTCTATCGCAAGCTGTTTTATAAACTAATTCATAATTTGCTGTTATTGTGTCCCATTGGTATTTCTTAGATTCTGTAATCGCATTCATGCCGATTTTTTCTCGCAGTTCTTCATTTTCCATAAGATATCTTATAGAGTCTACAATTGCGCTGATAGACTTTGGTTTTATCAAAACTCCAGTAGTCCCATCTTGTAATAGTTCTGAAAACCCTAGGCTTCTTGTTGCAATAATAGGGCATCCACATGACATAGCTTCAAGGCCTACCAACGGTAAACCTTCAAAACGAGAAGGAAATATGCAGATTGTTGCTTCGTTATATAATTTTGGCACATCCTCATCTGGAACAAATCCTAGAAATTTAGTATTTGGAAGATTTATTCTATTTGATAATTTTCCTCTTCCTGCAAAATAAAAATTATATTCTGGCAAGGTTTTTGCTGCTTCAAGCAACTCTAATATTCCTTTTCTTTCTATAAACTGTCCTACATAGAGAATCATATTCTTCTTTCTTTCTATGTGTAATGGTTTGAATCGTTTATCTATCCCGTTTGGTATGTAAAGACTTTTTATTCCGTATTTCTCTTTGACATAATCCACCATCCATTTCGAAACACAAGTAATCACGTCTGCTGATTTTAGAACGGGTTCTGCAACTAATTTTGACTTAAATTTCTTAGGATATATACCATCTCCATGACAAGTTATTATTAGTTTATCATGTTTGATTAGCTTTGGTATTACCTTCCCCCAAAGCCCTACCATGTGGCAATGCATTACATCAAAGCGTATATCTCTTAAAGACTTACTCATTGCAAATTTGCCGAATCTAGTATAAAATAGTGGAAAAGGTATTTTGTGAATGAAAACTCCGTGCTTTTTTTCAATCCCCCTTTTTCCTGCTGCCAGAACGTGTACTTCGTGGCGCATGGCGAGTCTTATTGCAGTTTCCCAAGCGACTCTTTCAGCACCACCTGGAAATGGTGGTAGAAAGATGCTACTTAACAGAATTTTCATTGTTTACATCCTGAAGAAATGATAGGCAATTAAATTTTAAAACTTCATATTAGATAGAAGTTGAATCCTAAAGCGCTTATCGCCAGCTTTTTGTGTTCCTAACATAAAAATACTTACTAATCTTCTAAACTAAAACTTTTTCATGTTAAGTACAATGTCAAATTAAAAAATCCTTTAATTCTTTTGGAAAACGCCCGCGCGTAGAATATATAAAAGGAATCATAGAAGAAGAAATGATTATCAGAGTATCATTCCGAAATAACTTTACAATGAAAGTGGATGTTTGAAGACTGTGAAAAAAAGCACATCTGAACTGTGGGATAAATTTTGGACAGACACTCCTACAACAAAAGAAGATGTTTTCACTCTGATGAAAGAAGAAAGTGGTATTAGATGGCAAAGAATCGAAAAAATTGTATTACAGGAATTTGGAGATTTTAAGGATTTAAAAGTCATAGAACTTGGCGCTGGTACTGGAACAAATGCTGCTTTAATGGCAAAAAAGGGAGCAAAAATTACACTGCTTGATTACTCAGCAAGCGCTCTTGAAAGAGCAAGAGAATTGTTTGAAAGAAATGGGTTATCTGCTGAATTTATTAAACAAGATGCACTATCTCTACCAACAAACTTGCCTAATAAATTTGACATTTGTATGTCCTTTGGTCTTGTCGAACATTTCTGGGGGGTTAAAAGAACCAAGATAATCAAAGGCCATTTTGATGTTTTAAGAAAGGGTGGAATAGCCTTTATTTCAGTTCCTAACAAATATAATCTGCCATATAGGATATTCAAGTTTGTTGCTGAACATACTGGCAGATGGCGGGTCGGCGAAGAATATCCTTTTTCAAGAGGAGAACTTAGAAATATTTGTCAACAAATTGGAATTATAGACTGCTCGTTTTTTGGAGATTCTTTATTTTCCTCATTTGATTTTATTAATCCCTTCAAACTTATACGAAAGGCGTATGGAATTAATAATCTAAACACTCACATGAAAAGAGAAAAAGGGACATTTCTAGACAGTCATCTAAGCTATGCTTTAGTACTTTATGGGAGGAAATGACGATACCAAGAAAATATCAAAGGCTTGTAGGTTAAGTTCCTATATTTGACAATAAAATACTATCTTTGTTATTGATACAAGCGGAAGACTGCATATTAAAAGATAAAATAAGGGAAACAAGAAAAAAGCAATTAGATGTCTTATTGATTCTCTTCCTTTGGTTTGCTATTTTCTATAGGTTTGCTATTTTCTATATTTATCTGCTTTGGATGAATATTTTCGATATCATATCTTAAAATTGCTTGTGATTGCGCTATTTCACCTATTTTTCTTTTTAGATCCTTAAGAGAGCCATAAATGATGAATAGGAGCATATATGACACGATGGTACTTAATATCAATGTTGCAAATATACTAGTCTGCAATGTCAGTGCAGGTAATACCAAATTAGCTATTCCGGGGTAAATAAACGTAATTGCAGCGCTAATCCAGATGCCGACCCAAAGAAGAAAATCCCACAGATTATAGCGCTTTTTTTTATAAAAGATGTACGTCTGGACAAGGGCAATTGCTACTAAAACAATTCCAAGTATTTGAATGCCTTTAAGTTGCATAGATTCATCACTCATTTTGAATTGTAATGCTTTTTGCTACATCTTTCAATAGGGTCATAAATAAATTAAGGTACTAGAGCATACAGAGTATGAAAAAAATGTGTGGCAAAACAAAACAAAAGGTTTTTGCAATAATTCCTGCATATGAAGAAGCTAATTCGGTGGGTAGAGTTGTATCAGAAGTTCTTCCCTACGTTGATAAGGCGCTTCTAATAGATGATGGTAGTCGCGATGGTACAAAAATCGAGGCCAAAAAAGCAGGAGCGTATGTTGTTCCACTACCTTTAAATCTTGGTCAAGGAATGGCTCTGAGAACAGGTTTTATTATTGCAAAAAGGGAAAAAGCAGATATCATCATTACTTTAGATGCTGATGGACAACATGATCCTAAGGAGATTCCAAATTTAATAAAGTTCATAGAAAATGGAAAAGCTGATATCGTAGTAGGATCAAGGTTTCAAGGCGAACATAACTCCACCCTTGTAAGATATTTGGGAATTCAATTTTTTACATGGATTGTCCGAAATTTGGTTGGTTTAAAAATTAGTGATCTTACTTGTGGATTTCGCGCATTGCGAAGAGAGGTCTTGGAAAACCTCAAGCTAGAACAAGATCAATATTCAGCTCCAGAACTACTAATAAAAGGAGCGTTGGCAGGTTTTAAAATTATTGAAGTTCCTGTAAATATAACATCAAGAGCTTTTGGCAAACCAAAGAAAAAAATGTCCACATATTGGTACGGATTGTTAAAATCGATTTTTTCCTCGATATCTGAAAAATAAAGCCAAAAATGAGTTATCTCCTATAGGAGGAGATCACTTGACGGTAGATTTTTAGGGTTTCATTTCCTACATGTGTCCACGCAAATTTGTCTTTTACAAATTCATAAGCGTTTTTACCAATCTCTTCTCGATTTTGTTTATTTCTTAGTAATGAAATTACGGCTTCTGTGAGTTGATGCACATTACCTTCCTCAACGAGAACCCCTGTTTTCCCATCGATAACCTGTTCTTTAATACCTCTAATCTTAGTTGCGATTACAGGTTTTCCACAGGCCATAGTTTCTAAAAGAACTCTTGGGCTACCTTCTGCACCAAGAGAGGGTAAAATTATAATGTCTGAAGCAGATATTAACTCAGGGATCTTGGAATACTGGATCATCCCTGTGAAAGCAATATTTTTGATGCTTAACTTTTTCGCAATGTTTTCTAACTTTTCTCTATAAGTTCCTTCTCCAACGATAAGATACATACAGTTCTTCACAAAGGAGTTTACATGTGGAATTGCCTTTACAAGTACATCAATTCCTTTTTGAGGGACTAATCGCCCGATAAAGGATATTAAATACTTCCCATCTGAAGGCAAGTATTGTTCTCTAGTATTTTTTGAATCAATATAGGGATTAAAGATTTCAAAATCTACAGCATTTGGTATATGAACTATAGGTGTTGTGATGCCATATCTGCGTACAAGTTCAATAAATTTAGGGCTTACTGAAACAAGACAAGAATAGGGAAGTTTATATGAAATTAATTCAATGGTTTCAAATAGCTTTGCTTTAAAATAGCTGTTTAATATTTTTTGCCATCTATTTAGGAAGTATGAAAAATTTGAGGCGATTAACGGCCTTTTTAAACAATTCCGTATTAAAAAAAGAAGCATACTAAGCAAGGGCGTAGAAGTATGAATCAAATCAATGTTATATTTGCGAACAATGAAAATTGTTTTCTTTAATAATTTAAAAATGAAAAAAATTCGTTTTAATAGATTGGCAAAATGAAATTTCTCATCAGGAATATAATTCGTAGGTAACCTAAGTAAAAATTTGAACGGGTGAGGAATTTCTTTTCGCAGAGAGGGTGACTCACCAGTCAACACAAATACTTCGAGGCCCGCTTTAGCCAGAAAGGATGCGATATCATGATGATCAATCTCTCCACCGCCTCCCTGAGGAAACCATCGTTCAGTAACAAAGAGAACTCTTACCATTTTGACCCAAAGCTCATTCTGGTTGTCTTGTGTGGATTACCTTACAAATCTTGTTTTTAATATATGATCTATTTCATTAGTTTAAGAAAAATATCTGCAAATTGACGTCCAATTACATTCCAATTGAATCGTGTATTTATCGATTTTTGAGCCATTTCACCAAATTTAATTCTTAGCGGATCGTTATCTAGGAATTGCGTTACATAAGTATACAGTGCCTCTCTGTCATATTTATCAATAAGAATCCCTGTCTTCTGATTTATGATTATTTCATGCACGCCTCCTATTTTATTTGCTACTATAGGTTTACCACTCGCAGATGCTTCCAATAGAACGGTTGGCAAAGCATCTTGAAAAGAAAGATATAACACTATATCTGCTGCAGCATAAATTCGCTCAATATCTCTTACAAAGCCAGTAATAATAGTCTGTGAACTAATTTTATGCTTCGCAATTTGACCTTTTACCCAATTAAGGAAAAGTCCATCGCCAACGATCAGAAATCTAACATCTGGATTTTCATTCAAAATTCTCTTAATCGCCGGTAAGAAAAATATTAGTCCCTCAACCTTTTCAGGAAAATTGAAGTTTGAAACACAAACGAGGAGTTTTTCATCTGTAATCCCATATTTCCTTCTATAAACCTCTCCATTCTCTTTTAAATGAAATCTATCCAGATCTACACCATTATAAATGGTGAAAAGTTTTTCGGGTTGTAAATGATGTTTAATACCAATATCTTTAAGATAATTGCAGACTGGAAACACTGCGTTTGCGTATTTTAAACAAAGATTTCCCAGAACATTTCTTGCCATGTTTTTTACCAAAGAAACGGAATTCTTATGATAGATACGTTGTTGTTGCAATTCTTTCCAAAAATCTCCTCTAAGCCGTACAAAAAGTGGATATGCTTTAAATAGTTTCATTATTAGAGAGAATGATCCGATTAATGGGATTGTATCAATCATTATTAAATCAGGTGAATCTCTGCGAACATGCTGATACATTTCCACAAATTTGTATTTCTTAGGTGACAAAAAAGATTTTAGATCCACTATCTTACAGATTATTCCTTTCTTCTTTAAAGACGATTTAAACTCTTCTCTTGCTCTTAAACTTGCGAATTCGCCTCTTTTTAATCTGTCCGAGAAAAATAATAAGTTCATGATTTTCCTCACAACTTTTTGATAGGTTCACATCTCCCGCCTCTGGAAGCCCCTACCCTTTAGGGTGGGATAATTGACTTAGAAGATGTTCATAGGCCTCCTCATATCTTGGGACAGTTTTATCCCATGTATAGTGTTTCTTGATTTTTTCTCTTCCATTTTGTCCCATCTGAACTCTTCTCTTAGGCGAATGTATCAAGTCTAAGATTCTTTCTGCAAGTTCTTTCGACGATCTGGGTGCAACTAAATATCCATTTTTTCCGTCCTCGACTAACTCAGTATTTCCGCCAACAGGTGTTGTAATAACAGGTTTCCCACAAGCCATTGCCTCTAAAATAGTATTAGACAATCCTTCTGTAAGGGTGGGGAGGACAAAAATATCTAAAGCAGAGTAAACGTTAGGCAGTTCTTCTTTTGGAATAAATCCTGTAAATATAGTGTTAAAGTTTTTGTCTTTTCTTGCTAGAAGTTCCAATTCTTTCCTTTGGGGTCCATCCCCTACAATTAATATCTTAACATGATCCATTTTTTTATTTATTAATCTCAAAGCCTCAAGTAAGTATTTTACACCTTTAAGGGGGACAAGTCTTCCTACAAATCCAATTACCTCATCTTCTTCATTGATTCCAAATCTTGTTCTAATCTTAGATCCTTCTTTATTTGGAGCATATATGACCGGGTCAATACTATTTGGAATAACTCTGATTTTAGATGGTGATGCACCAAGCCATAAAGCACGCGTCACTAATCTTTTTGCAAGTGGTACTATTAATGATGCTTGCTTAACGACGAACCTACTAATTGTAGACTCATACATCTTAAAAACAATGTCCACAAGCTTTCGATCAAATGTCTGTGTCATGCCTAATACTGAAAGGAGGTATGGAAACTCCTTTATCTTTGAAACAATGGCAGCCGAGAGACTGCTTAAATAATGAATTGTATGAACATGAAGTATATCAATATTAAAGTGTTTAATGTATCTAGAGATTTCAGATACCATAAATGTTGCAGCATAGGGTAGATTGGGCATGTAAATTAAGGGTTTTTTTCTAAAAACCTTTACACTATCAAATTCTTCATAGGCCTTTGTATTCCTCACTTTAGAACAGATGACATACACATTGTGACCGCGTTTGGCAAGTTCGAGAGATAGCCTCATACCGAAATAATTACCGCCTGGAGGTTCATAGAAGTGATGGGTAACCATAAGAATATTCATTATACTTTTTTCCCTCAATAGAATGTTAAACCTGCGTTTCATAAATTGAATAATTATCTCATCACTTTGTTACTAACTGCCTCAACGTTTAGAATATTTGATTCTATTATCTCAGAAATAATATAGTTTGAGATTTCATAATTTCAGCCACTAAACTATAAGAATTATCAAAATCTTTTTATATATTTCATAAATATCGGATCTAACATAAGTTCTTTACAAGATCGCGGTATATTTTAAGTAATTTTGATCTCCAAATAAAAATTGTCCCATGTAATGATTCGATGATTCTTATGGTCATAGAAAACCTTCAAGATTTTCTTACAACTGTCATAAGTGCTCATATCATTTACAGATATCGATTTATCGAACTATTCGCACTTGGTGTTCTATTATTCATATTTGCTCTTAAATCTGGGTCGTTTTCTGGTTTTTCGAAACCTATTTCTTTATCAAAAGTAGAGAACAAAAGAAAACTTATCGTAGTTACTATAAGTTTGATTGTTCCCATATCAATAATTTATATTCTTATGAGAACTTTCCAGTCTTCTCCGTTTTTATCGATGGTTGTACTTTCTCTTGGCGTGCCCTTTATCACTGTCTTTGGAATTAAAGGTATGTCAAAATTAATTGAAAAAGATACTCAAACAACTGCTCTGTTTCATAGACGAATAGAGAAAAAACGACTATTTCTCATGCTATTGTGGATAATCTTATTGAGTTTCCTGATTAGATTTTATTTTACATACATTCGATATTATCCACGAACGGGAAGTTGGGATACTCCGCGATATTTCAGAAGAATGATACTCTCTTCGAGTGCCTGGGAACAAAACTTACCTAGAAATCCCTTCTACATTCTTTACATTTTCCTTGTGTCAAATGGGCTGGATTTAATAATAATGCCTCGTTTAGTGATCCCATTAATTTATTCACTTTCGATCATTCCTTTCTACCTCTTGACAACTGAGATAACTAATAATGAAAAAACAGGCATTTTAAGTTCCTTTCTTTTTGCTATGTGTGCAGAATCAATTAGACTTATTGGCGATCTATATCGAAATGTTTTTGGCATATATTTCTTAATTTGGAGTCTTTTTTTTACAATTAAATGCATCAATTCCCACAGAAAATACCTATTCGGATTTCTTGCATTTTTTTACCTTGCATTAACATCCTTAACACATGAAATATGCCTTTTAGTGTATTTTATTGTAATGATAACATATTCTCTCGCTGCCCTTTTTGTGCAACATAAAAAGAGTATTGGATTCCAATGGCTAGCATCTATGATTCCATTTTTTGTAGCGGCCATCATTTATTCATTTTATTTTCCTGGATTCTTAATTTCTATAACTAAGCCTATTGAACCAATACCTGCAGTTATATCACTAGCGCGACTGGGAAACAACTGGTTTTTTTCAGTAACTACAGATGCCTTAGCTCTCATTGGCGTCTATTTTTCTATAAAGAAAAGAGATTTACAATATGTTTTTGGCACATCCTTTTTGATATCTATCTATGCAATTTGGTTGCTGTCAGGACCAGTTTTTGGCTTCTGGTATTTTCTTGTCCGTATTCCTGAAAGATTTTATTTATTTGCCTTTATTCCTGCATCATTTTTAGGAGGATTAGCTCTAACACATATCTTATTTACTAAGAAATTTAGAAAACATTGGAAATCCAGTCTCATTGTATTAAGTATGTGCTTATCAATGAGTGGTTATGATATCGTTTCAGTCGTCTACTTTGACTATTTTTATCCCCCTTTAATAACAGCACGTGAGTTTAAGGCAGCATATTGGTTGGAAGGTAATGCTGAACCTCAAGTAGCCGTACTCGCAAATCAAGAGATGGGAGCAAATTTCTTTTGGCTTTCATATTATTTATTGGGTTCAAGAACAGTCTATCAGATGAGACCATACCGCAAATTTGAGTATTATGATTCTATTCTGGAGACATATTATGTTTTCATAAGTTCTTTAAGTCCCAAGGTTAGCAATTCCGATTTAAATAATATAATCGGGCTGAATAGGATTTATTATGATGAACAAGTAACGATATACGCTCGATTGTGAAATATCCGTCCTAAAGACGGACGAGGAACTTGCGGTTTTACAAAAGCGTAGGGGCACTCTCTTCATTGTAAAAGCGCAATGTTTCCAACAAACCTTTTTCGATCGAGTACTGTGGAACAAATGATAATTCCCTTTGTATCTTCTTAATATCAGAAGTAATACCTTTAATATCTCCTGGTCGTGGAGATTCGAACAAAATCTTTGAACTAGTCCCTGTTGCTTTAATAATTTTTTCAGCTAGATCAATAACTTTTGTTGCGATCCCGGTTCCAACATTGTAAATCTCTCCGTGTATATCACTCAAAAAACATGAAATAGTAGCTCCAACTACGTCACTCACATGCACAAAATCTCGAAATTGTGTACCGTCACCATTAATTTTTAAGGGGCTTTGTGCCAACGCGTTGCGTATAAAAACATCCACAGCATTTCCTCTTTTTTTTGGTCCATAAACATTAAAATATCGGAGAATATTTGTCTTTAATCCATATAATCTGTAATAATGCTGACAATATTTTTCCGCTATCAATTTATTGAGTCCGTAAGGATTTTTAGGGTTTTTTTCAAACGTTTCAGGTATCTTCTCTCCCGTTGTCCCATAAATTGCTGCACTAGAAGCAAAAATGAACTTTTCGACTTCATGTTTTCTAGCATCCTCTAACAGAAAAAAAGTCCCATTGACATTTATATCAAAATCTAGAATTGGGTTTCTTACTGATTCGGGAACACTTACATGTGCCGCATGATGAAAAATGCATTCTACATCTTTTAGCAGATCTTTTAGATCGTTTATTTTTCTTATATCTCCGAAGATGAATTCTGCGTTTTTAGGAACGTTTTCTCTTTTTCCGGTATATAGATTATCTATGATACGGACTGAGTATCCCTTTTTTAGTAATTCTGAGGCCAGGTGGCTTCCAATGAATCCAGCACCGCCAGTTATTAAAATCAGCATTTTTTCCTCCTTTATTTCATCATTTTGTTCCTAAGAGTTATTCTTCAGTCATTGCATGTCCTTCCGATATTTCTTTGTAAAAAAGAACTCCAATGATCCCTCCGGCTACGCCTATTAGAAATCCTGAAACAAAAAAGATAGCTATCATACCAATGTGTGAGAGATTTGATAATAGTACCAAAATTGCATAAAAAGGTAGAGTAGAGCTACAAATGGCTATGCTACTCTTAACTTCCTCCTTAACAAAAGATCCAGTAATACCCCCCGAAATTCCCTGGTAAACAATTTGTTTAAACCATGAGTTAAATATCTCTGAAGAAAAAGTACTCAATATCAACTGAACTTTAAATGTAAATATGGCGTTAAGAGCTACACCTCGTCCTAAAGTCCAGTGACTTATCCGGTAAAACTCTGTTCCTGCAAAGAGATAATTTACAAGCAGATATATAAAAACTCCCATAAAAAGGGATGGAAGCGCTGAACGCGCATTTAGCTCCTTCTTAAACTTAGTGATTACGTTTTCTACTTTATTCATAATATGAATTCTTATATTCAAATCAAATCATCTCGATTTACTTTCAAGGCTCTGATATTAATGTATTTCATCAGGGATTTTTTTTCGCATCTGAACTAATCTTATACTCATATCAGGTTATTATTTATTGAAATAAATTAATAGACCTCCACCGAATTCCTTAACAAAGGGTATTTTTTCGAGAATAATTTCAATAGGTCTAGCCAATTTACGTTTTATTCCAGTCCACCAATCTGGGATCCAATGTTTAGTTTTTATGGAATATTTAAGATTTAACCTTTGTAAAACAGTTTCTATTTCTTCCTTTTT
>NZ_JAHPYX010000276.1:0-16478 GCF_019058535.1 Candidatus Borrarchaeum sp. | reverse complement strand
TGGTTCAACTTCCTGAGCTATGTAGCTGAGTCCAAGAAGGCAATCATACCCAAGCTCCTGTTGCAGTTTAATTTGCATCTGTGCAATATTTTCGCCACTGGTATAGTAGTCTTTATAAGCCAATCCAGACATTTTTGCGCCAATGGTAGACATAAGAATGAAAATTGGTACCCTATCGGGCGTTTCATGTTTAACAGCAGTTAAAACTCTCTCTAAAGGTGTCATTTCACTCATTTTAATTTACCTCCTACCTACCTTGAAAAATCTGAAGATTCGTCTGAACAAACCTTCCTTCTTTTCCGCCTTGTAATCCACAATTTTTCCGAATTTCTTTAGTTGCTGGGCATATTGAACAGCTTCGAATACATCCATTCCCATAGCATCCGCTTTCACTTTTTTTGCTAGATTTAAATTGAAATTAAAAGGCGCACCACCGACCATTAATTTGATTTTTTCTGATAGATTTTCTCTATTTAGAAGTTCACGGATATCAATAATCCCAGCCATTGTATTCATCATCATGGATGAGACTAATATCAAATCGGCGTTATTTTCTTTGGCAACATTTACAAATTCTCTGGCAGGAGTGTCAGCACCAAGATATATGACATCCCACCCTTCAGACACCAAAAAAACCTTTAAGATTTCTGATCCAAGAACATGATGATCTCTTTGTATATTGCCAAGAACTATCGTTCCAGTTTTTTCTTTTTTCTCCGTCAATAAATCTTTTATTTTCTTAACCGCATCTTCTGCAATTTTTGCCACTGCAAGAACCTGAAATGCTGAAACTGTCACATAACCTTCCTCGCGGAAATCTTGGATTTCTTTTAAAGCTCTTGCAATGACTTCTGTAAAAATACGCTTTGGATCCAACTCGACTTTTATTGCTTGGTCAATTAAATCCATAGCATCTTTGTAATTCCTATTCATTGCATAATCCTTGAAAAGCTCATAAGTTCTCCCAATATCAAGAGCTATACTCAATATGATATACCCCCAGTACTTCAAGATTATTCTATTACAAGACTAAACCGAAATTATCCAAAACTTTAAACTCTTTTTGACTGTTCTTACACCCGAATTAGCCAAAAAACAGGTGTTTAAGAGTCTTAAATATAACCCACAAAACTTGTATTTAAAATCGTTGATTGCTAATTGTAAATCAACTTATATCTCTGGTCACCTTGCTAAAGAAACTGCAATGGAGGAAGTAAGAATAACCTCTGAGATGTTAACAAGACGGGAAAAAATCCAACGAATTTTACAAGATGGAATATTCACTACAATTGAGGATTTATGTATGGAACTTGAAATTTATGATAAAAAGTTACTTGTTAACGATCTTCAACACATAGAACGCTCTTTAAAACGGCTCCCTCAAAAATTGATAATGAAACCTGCTCGATGTCAAGTATGTGGGTTTACTTTTGATAAAAAGAGAATAAAATATCCTTCAAAATGCCCAAAATGCAAGGGACAAAGAATCCTCTCTCCTCAGTTCAAAATAATAAAATTGTAAATCTTAACTCACTCAAAAATAAAAATAAGGAAGGCATGAGTTAAAGTAGGATGCCGGCTAACGGAGCTAAGATTATTAGAATCCATGAAATTATTATGGCTACTAAAGACGGATAAAGTAGTTTCTTTTTCAATTGCTCGTTATCAGCAAAGCCAAAATAGTCGTCAAAATACTTGGCCTCAAAGATTCTTCTTAGCGCGGCAATACAACCAACGGCTGGAATAATCCAGATCGCGTCTATGATAGTAAATGCCACAATTAGGCCGAATCCAGGACCGAATAGATAGGTATCTGCCAAAACAAATGCTCCTGTTTCCCAAAGTGCTCCGATTATCATTGCAAAAATTTCCCATTTTCCACTATTGCCATTCTTATGCCGTAACTTACCAACAATAAATGCTTCAGCACCTCTTACAGCAACTATTCCTGGAATAAAGACGGCGGGAAATCCAAACAAAGCTGTTAAGTAAAGTAAACCGACAAATTGCCCGATACAGATCACAGGAGTTGCAAAACTAGGACCGTATAAAATGGCAATTGCGAAGATTAGAACAGATGAGGCATCAATACTGCCAAGGGGGATTGGCATTGGTATCGTGAGTATTTTGAGGAACGCTACCAGCGATGACAGGATCGCGATTTGTGCGATAAGAAATGCTGTTGACTCTAATGTTGAATTGCTATAGGATTTTGATTCACTCATTATTAACAACCCGCCAACTAATATGGCATACCACATTATATGATATAACTCATTTATATAACTCACTTATATATTGGTAATAAAAACGGGGAACAACTCATATGTACAATAACTACTCAAGAAGGTTAATGTATGAAATTACATAAGGGAAAACTCACTTTAAAAGAGCTCCAACGCCTTGTTTTGTCATACATTTCCTCTGTTGAGACTCCACGCCTAGATTTTTCTGTTGCACAAACAGCGAGCGGCTTTCTAATTTCAGCATCAGATCCTGTCATTGGGGTGCCATTGAATCATTACGGCTTTTTTTCTGTCCATTATTCTGCTGGAGATGTATCACTCTCTGGTATTAGACCCCAATATTTAATTTTAGGGATTTATTATCCTCCTGGTTTTGATTCAGCTTGGTTAGAAAATAATATGGATATTCTTGGAAAAGAAGCAAAAAAATATGACATAAAGATCCTAGGTGGGCATACTGGCGCGTATAATGGCCTACAGACTCCTATTTTTTCTACTACTGCGTTTACATTTACAAGTGAAGAACGAAATATACTTAATCCACAAAATCTGAAGCCAGGAGATTCATTGATAATTGTAGGTCCAGTTACTCGTGAAATTGCATGGGCAGTGGCAAATTTCAAACCAGTGATATTCTCAGAACACTGTGAAACAAAACCAGAAGATATCGCGTCAGATTTATCATATTTAACAGTCTTAGACTGTGCTATAAAAGCTGCAGAAAATGGAGCTATTGCAATGCATGATCTGGCTGAAGGAGGCTTGATTACAGCTCTCAATGAATTCGCAAATGCGTCAAGTTTGGGAATAGAACTTGATTCAGATTTGATACCCTGGGATAATTTAGGGTACACTTTGGTTACAGCGTTAGACGGAGACATTTTTTCAGCATCTTCATTTGGTAGCATACTAATCGGCGCTAGTAATGAGAATACTGAGGATATTATAAATGCGCTTACGCCTCTAAGACCATGTACAATCGCGGGAAAATTCACTTCAAAGAAAAATATACTTCTGAAAAAGAACGGAAAGGATCTAGTGATTAAAAAGAAAGAAGATATTTATTCTAGGCTATTTTAAAATATCTTTCAAATTCTATGGGTTGACTTGAATGCCAAAAAGCGAAAAAAATCAAGATTCAAAGAAAATTATTAGTTCATTACAAGATGCAATTAAAATGCTTGAAGAGTGTAAGGAATTTAGCAAACTAATTCCAGAAGTTGGCTCAAATATGGTCTACGCTCTTGAGAATGCAAAAACAAGAGAGGATGTAGCTGGGTTAACTGGGCGTATTATAAAAGTAAAGAATCAAGCGACTGCGGTAGGGGAAGTTGAATTTGGATGGTCAAAATATATGGGATCAGTAATCCTTACTGCTTTGACAATTGATAAAGAGAAGAGGGCTGCAATATCCTTAAGAAATGATCTGAAGATAGTCTCGGCTTGCAAATCTCTAGGATTAGAACTGATAGAATTTGGGGAAAAAGCACCAGAAAGTTATGTTAAGGAGAAATGTGTTACTCCATTCGCATTGTTGACCTTAAAAGAAGTCCCTGATGGTATCTATGATCATGGTGATATAGGAATTGAACCCCTAATCATATTATTTGGAGTTGAGCCGTTAAACCTTGCTCAAACGGTGTGCAAAGTAGCTAAAGCGTTAGAGGATTGAAGAAACTTGAAACACAAAACTGTTGTGCGTTCGGGATTTAATTCGATTTCTGGCTTCTATGATTTCTGGTATGACACTCCTCTTGGTGCTTACGCAGATCGAGTAGAAAAACGCGTATTTCAAAGTTTCTTAAGAGATTTGCCCTCAAATACTTTGGTGCTTGATCTAGGAACGGGAACTGGTGTCCTTCTACAATTCTTATTGCAGAAAAACTTTGAAGTAATTGGAATTGACTTTTCAAAAGATATGATTAGAAAAGCTAATGAAAAAATTGGTAAAAATCAAGGATCACTCGTTCTTGGTGATATTGAAAACTTACCCTTTCAGAATGAAGCTTTTGATATAGTTTCAGCTATGACAACCTTAGAATTTGTTAATAACGTAGAGAAACTCCTGCAAGAAATTAGGCGAGTTCTTAAATCAGGAGGACAATTCATCTTAGGCGTCCTTACATCGCTGAGCTCTTGGTCCTTTGATAGGAAAATACGAGGTATAATTTCAAAAGATATTTTTTCGTATGCTAAGTTCTATACTTCTTTTGAACTCATAAAATTGCTTAAAGGTGCAAAATTTAGTGAAATAGATATAAAAGGTGCTGTATTTGCCCCTCCGTTTACCCCTAAACGTTTTTTTCCATTTGTAGAGAGAATTGAGCAAAAAATCATGGAATCTTCGATTTTACGCATGATTGGTGCGTTTCTTGCAGTCAGGGCAAAAAAAATCTAATAAAAAATCAGCATCTCCGAATTTTCATTTCATATCTATACCTAAGGCTTCAAAGCTTGATAAAAAAAAGAAATGAAGATTTAAGTTTTTTACTTCTTGTGATATCGTACCAAGCTAATAACAACGAGTGTTGCAACAGAAGCGAAGGCAATCAAGAGCGTACCGAGACATAATCCTCCAGCTGAAGTTAGATTTGCAGTTGTAGAAACTAGTTGAACTTCTAAACTATCTCCCCGGTCACTGGAACCTTGTGCTTCAAAAAGGATACCAGTACCAGAATCAATCCAAACTTCCATTGTCCATGTTGTACCATCTTCTGTCTCTTCATAATTTATATTGGCAGCTTCATAGTTGTTTCCATCAAAATTATAATTCTCTGTTGGTGCACCTTCCAACTGCGACTGAGAATATAAAAAGGGTCTCCAGTCATCGTCAGTTTCTGTACTAGTAAACGTGCTACCGAATAAAGACATTGCCGTTTTGGCCCTGACAGTGCCATCATTAATCTCAAGGATTTCCATCTGAGTGGTGAATTCTAAGGACCACGTGCTCTCATCTTCCATGACGGTTGTTGCGTCGGTATCCCATTCCATTGTATCGCCAACTGCTAAATTTCCCCATTCTCCAGCAGCAACCGTTGTCGTTGCTGTGCTTGCCAAAAGACAGACCATGAAAACGCTGAGAATGCTTAAAAGAAATTTTTCTCTTGTTCTCCCCATGAATTTCCCTCATGTGATTTACTTTATTAAAATGAAAATCGTAAAACTTTCTTATACATTTTTTGTGAAAAATAGTCATCCAATAGCGATCTATGTAGTCAACTAAAATTAAAAAAATGCAATAAGATTTCAACCTTATCTTAAAACAAGCATATCTCTACGTACCAAAGTTTACAATGCTGTGCAAAATAAAAAAAAGTGAAGATTTAGATTTTTTTCTTCTTTTGGTATCGTACCAAGCTAATGGCAACTAGTGTTGTGACGGAAACCAAACTAATAAGGATTGTACCGAAGCATATACCTGCTTTTGTTAGACTTGCAGTTGTACTTTGTAATTCAATCCATGTTTGAGCTGTTCCACCTGTAGTGAATCGCCATTCGAACAATATTCCAGTATCTCTATCAAACCAGAGTTCCAGAATGTCTCCACTAGAATCGACGTATTTGAAGTAGTGTGTCTTATACCGTCCTCCTTTCCAATTGAAATTAGCTTCAGAATAAGTGCTATCTGCATTTGCTTCAGCATCAGCTTTCATTTGCTGCAAGTAACTCTGAGGATATAGCATGAAGATTATGGCACTCGAATCCGAATATGTACCTTCGTCAGTGGAACTGGTAGAGTCATAAGTTACTGTAGTTTTATAACTATATGTGAGCACGGTTCCACTAATATCAAGTATCTTGACCTCGATGTACGTAACCGGACTGGTAGGATCCGTAGGATCCCAATCCAATTTCCATGACATTTCGTCTCCAGTTTCTAAATTACCGAAGTCTCCCGCAGCAATTGTTGTTGTCGCCGTACTAAGTAAAAGACAGACTATAACCGCACTGATGATACTAATAAGAAACTTGCTGTTTCTTCTCATCATTTTCCCCCTACAATTTATTTTCAAGAAGCTATTGAATACTGTTGATTTAAAACAAAGCCGACTTATCATATAAAAATCTAATAGTAAATTCCTAGATTATGACATATGTCAAAAACACAATTATTGATTGCATTTGCATTACAACAGCGTCAAGTTAAAGAATTTCAGTTCCTATCGGCTTTTGACCTTTTAAAACTGCAGGTATGCGAGAAGGATGTCTTCCATTTAATATCCAGCAACGGATGTTACTCTGTGCCAATATCTTAGGAAAATATTTATCGACGCATCTCTGAGTTTCAAACGCACTAAAATCATGCCGATCAAGTTTTGCAATCAATTCACTTGGCTCTTGCTTTGGATCGTGTTTAAAGATTCCCTCTACATCCTTAAGAAGAATTAAAGATTCAGCTTTTATCAAGGAGGCGATATATGCGGCAATCGAATCTGAAGTGACATCCCAAGAATGTTCCAAAGGATCTTGTTCATATAATAACCGAAATGGTAAAAGAATTGGGAATTTATTTTTCTTCGCTAATTCTTTCGCTTTATCAATAGAATGGGTTGTAACTGTGTTTTCAGACAAATTTGAGAGAAAAAAACCATATTGATCCATTGCTAGAATTGCCATCCAATGAGCTATAGTTTCTGATAGATTATATTGACTGTAAATATCCCTCACAATGTCTGCAAATGGGCCTCCTCCGGGCACAATAAGCAATTGATACGATGTTGAGAGTTTGTCCAAGAACTTAATTAAATTTCGAAGTTCTTCCGAGTAAGAAATGAGTCCGCCTCCTAGTTTTATACAATGAATTGCGGCCGCCTCCACAAAAGAGCTTTATGCTGAAGAATTAAACTCATAATTTCAGTTATACCTTTAATATTTTTAATTCACGCATTTGGAGACTTTAAGGATAATTATACGTACTTTCATGCTC
This sequence comes from Candidatus Borrarchaeum sp., assembly GCF_019058535.1. Taxonomy (NCBI): domain Archaea; kingdom Promethearchaeati; phylum Candidatus Borrarchaeota; class Candidatus Borrarchaeia; order Candidatus Borrarchaeales; family Candidatus Borrarchaeaceae; genus Candidatus Borrarchaeum; species Candidatus Borrarchaeum sp. The sequence continues at coordinate 9,305 of NZ_JAHPYX010000276.1, read as the reverse complement.
AAAAAAAAAAAGGATTCTGATTTAATATTACTGTTTAGACCTTTCAAAAGCCATATCTACTACCGGCGTAAGTTTGTTAAGAAGTGAAGGCATGTATACGCCGGCTAATCCTCCTAGAATCGCATGGATTGCGAGGAACCCATAGAGGAAAAGTGGCAATGACCACGCCCAACCAAGGAACATCATAAAGGCCCAGTACAGGAGAATGTCTCCTGGGATGTTGTAGATGAGACCAGCGATCCCATCGGCTACTCGTGAATCTTGGATTTCCTTGTGTGTGACATGGAAGAAAAGGTCAATAACTACCCCACCTAGAACCCATGATGGAATGATTATCCATATCACTGGCGGTCCGCCTGGAAGGATAGTTGATATAACCCCGCTAACGAATTGAGTGAAAGTCGCAGCGCCGGTCTTTCCAACGATTGCTCTTATTGTTAGAACGATGATGGTACCTACAGGGATTGCAATCACCCCATATAAGCCCGGAAGGGGTGCAGGAATGAAAGCAGTCGTTAATCCGACCAGTGAAGACAGGGACGCGAAGATAGCCATCAGCGCTAGATCCTTAGAACTAAAATAAGGTTCTTTCATGTTAGGATTCACCACCTAGAGTATATTCAGGTATTAGGACGAATCTATCGACATTCCTCTTCCATCTAAGACGTAATAATTTTCTTTGGCACAGTTTATACAGACAGGATTGCCTTCTATCACCCTTGCCCTAGTCTCCATGACGTTCTCTCCACAGATTGAACATCTTACTGAAGCAAATATGGGGGCATACTCAGGCAGGTTGATTTTCATGCGCTTTATCCTGAACATTTCATCTGCTGATTTACTTAATTCGTTGATGGACATTTCATGGAATAGTCTCATCATTCGTTCATGCTCTTCTGGTGTCGCCTCTTCCCTCCTGGTAACGATCTTATCCCATAGTCCATATGCCTCAGGATATTCCTCCCCAATAGAATCTTCAAAATCGGGGTCTAAGGCAATTCGTATTGCCGTTCCGTCTCTTTTCGCCACCGTTACTGCACTCTTGCCAAAATCACGGTATATAAGGGCATTGTTTCCAAAGGAGCACCCAGTCACCATCTGAACACCGTCGCTGAAACAATTGTTTGTCTCAACGATTGCTATGACTTCCTCCATGCCAGTGCTTTTTATTCCCAATTCTCTCACCGCAATATAGCCTGCTATCACGCCGTAGGTCATGTAGTTACAAAAATGCCCATGCAACTCACCAGCCTTCTCATGCAGCCTTCTAAGATTTCCAGTTGCAATTAACTTCTCAATCTCCTTTCTAACCGGATTTCCAATCTCCATTTCTTTTTTTTCTGCCACTCTTATCAACTCTTGCGTTTGTTTTTTTTTTGAGCTTGTTATTTAACAAGGGTATACTGCCCACAGAAAGTCGGAAGTATAAAATGTCTAACACAACTAAAACATGGTTGCAAATATAAATATTACTATTTTATGCGCGCGTAATATCGCGTTAGATTACTCACCGATGCGCGGAAAAAAACACAAGATCGTGTGTTAATTAAAAGATAATCGTATTACAAGTGAACTACCTCACGCTGAAGCGGTGAGGCTTTCTGGCTTAGTCATTTGTAAAACAATTAATGGAAAAAAAATTGTTAAGTTGAAATCGTTCTTAAGATTATCTATCGTGGTCTGCGGGGCATTGATCAAGACTCCAGTAGATTACGGGCACATCCGCTATGCTACATCCCTTCAAAAGCTCAGGAAGCAATACAAGAATAGGACCAAAGGTTGGTCCTCTTATTTTAGCTCTATATGGAGTGTTGGCCCCTGAACTAACTAGATGAAAACATAGTTCTCCTCTGGCACTTTCGATACAATTTATTGCTTCTCCTTCAGGCACACGTTTTAACGGAGCAAATTTCTTCCTAAATGGTCCTGGAGGTAGGTTATTTAAGGCTTCTTCAATCATATTAAGGCTTTCCCCGATTTCTGATATCCTAGCTACCATTCTATGGTATGCATCACCTTCCTTGAATGTGGGGATCTCAAAGTCTAGTTTACCATAAGCTTCGTAAGGATGACTCTTTCTCACATCAAAGTTTATGCCTGAAGCCCTGGCGTTAGGTCCTGTAACATCATTTTCTATTGCAACATCCGAAGAGATTTTTCCAATATCCATTGTCCTTGCCTTGAATGAAGAGTTATCCATCATAAGATTGTTATACATGTTTACTCTCTGTTTCATATAATTTATAGTCTCCAAAGCGAGTTCCGTAAAATCATCTGTTAAATCCCGGAAAACTCCACCTGGAACATTGTATACGTGATATATACGACCCCCGGTTAATTCATCTAGCAGACGAAGAAACCTCTCTCTATCGCCCCACGTAATCATTTGCATTGTTTTAAACCCTACTGCTCCAGTGACTAACCCTAAGTTAAGAAGGTGGCTTTGTATTCTTGAGAGTTCTGCCTGTATCACTCTAAGATACTTGGCTCTCTCTGGAACCTCTAAACCTGCAATTTTTTCAACGGCACCAATATAGGCAATCTCGTAAGATGCGCCGTCAAGTACACAGACACGTTGAATCAACATCGCATTCTGATACCATGTTCTATATTCCATGAGTTTTTCAAACCCTCTGTGCAGGTATCCCACTTGAGGTGTAGCTTCTATCACACTTTCTCCATTAACCTTCAATTTAAGGTTAAAGTTTCCAGATCCAGCATGCTGTGGACCGAAGGGAATTAGCATTTCATTCGGATTAAGCGTTTCTTGCTTGCTAAATGGTGGAACTTTCAGTTTTTCAGTAAAAGTAGCGTCTTCTTCTTTACCTGTATATCCGTTTTGAATGTGTTTCATAGCAGCAACTATTGCGACACCTATGGGTTCTGGTCTAGGTGGACATCCTGCTATCCATACGTCAACAGGAATATACTTATCGATTTGTTTTATGGTGTTGTAACTGTCCCAGTATGTACCACCACTCATTGGGCAATTTCCGAATGACAGTACAAACTTTGGCTTAGGCATCTGTTGGTAGATTCTAATAATTCTTCTAAGAGTTTTTACTGTAACATACCCACCTATAAGAAGTACATCTGCATGTCTTGGACTATCAGCTACTAAAAGCCCAAATCTCTCCATATCAAATCCGCTACTTACCCAAGGTACAGCTTCAATAAAACAACAACCTGTAAAGTAATTTAAAACCCATAGGCTCCTTGAACGTGCCCAACTCGCAATGTCAGAAATCTTCGTATCCTCAGGATGCATTAACTCAGGAGGTTGAGCTAGCATTTCTGGCGAAAATATAAATTTACTTTTATCGGGTCCAATTACTACAGGGAAGTTTGTCATTTGAAGCGACTCTGTTGGACACACATCTACGCATAATCCACAGAAGCAACACCTAGAAAAATCTAGTTGGGGGTAATCTGCAACGTCTTTCTGGGGGGATTGGTCTGACGCAGCTCTATCAACCATTTCTATAGCGCCATTTGGGCAAACCTTAGCGCATAACTTACAACCTTTACATGTTTCTAAGTTTAATATGTGCCGACCTCTAGAATTCTTTGCAATTGGCATTTCAGGAGGGAAATTATATGTAATTGGCTTACTAGTTAATTGAGTAAGCCCTGTTTTTAGGACGGTAAGCCCATTTTTTAACTTTTCAAACATTTCTCATCATCTCTCTTCATTATGAACTAATGAATAATTTTTCTCAACGAATTCTCTCCAATCGAAATCTTATCTAAAGGGGGGAATCTCAACGGGATCCTCCAAGAATAGTGGTTTTAGAATTTGATTTCCTTCAAAGGAAACCCCAAAGAGTTCCCACGCCTCTCTCTCATGCATAGCAGCATTAAGCCAGAGTTTCGACAAGCTTGGAATTGTAGGATTATCTCTCGGGATCTCAGTTGCTACCTTAACGTATATGTCTTCATGGAGTTTATGCACGAGGAAATATATCTCAAAAGTTCCTCGTTCTATCCAATCGACAGCGCTAATCGTCAATAATCTCTGGAATCCTTGATTTCTCAAGTACTCAGCAGCTTGGAAGTAATTAGGCTTTGAAACTCTAACATAATTTATATTTTCGTCAACAGAATACTCTGCTTTCATCTGAGTTTGAAGATATTTAAAAATCGCTTGAATTTCTTCTTTCATGGTGTGTACTCCCTTTTAAGATCTTTTTTGGTAGTTTCAGTCAATATATTTCAAGTAAGTTATATCTACTTTTCACACAGACTTCTTAAGGAACAATGCCACATCTTCTATGGTCAATTCGGTATCAGTAACCGTTGCTGAAGGGGCACGAGACTCTACATTTATACCTGGTTCATAATCAAAGCGTGGAGCTACTTCCTTGTTCAGCATAAAGATCAACTTAGCTAATGGCAATTCCATAGGACATGCATCCTGACACTGACCACAATTTATGCAAGAGTCCATAACGTGCACGACTCGTACCATAGGCCATAGAGGATTAGGTGGTATCTCTCCACCGCTTACGTAACCTCTATCCGCCTCAAGCATGCAATGCTCACAAAAACATATAGGACAAGCATCTCTACACCCGAAACACTTGATGCACTGACTAAATTGGGAGAACCAATAATTAAATCGTTCATCAGCACTCATCGCTTTGAATGGAGCGAAATCTTTCTCTTGCCACTCTTGAGCTAGTTTTATTGCTAGTGCATCTTGTTTTCTTCTAGTTTCTATTGCTTCAGAATTAGGTTTTTCCACTTTAATAGAACCTGCTTCAATCGCGCTCTCTATAAGATTAGATCCTTTGTCGGAACAAACCTCGATAAACGTCATTTTTTCGTCTGTAGTTCCCCATCTCCCACAAGCTATATCCGTCATAGTTGGAATATTGATTTCACATCTCCTACAATTTTCTCTTCTGCCATATCCTTCTTCTTCTAATACTTTTAGGTCTCTTTCTACTTCTGTTTCGTCTTTTAATCTTATCTTAAGTTTTCCATCTTCAATTTCTTCTTTGATAACATCTGAGGGATTTACATCAAATTTTTCTTTGAACATTTCTTTGGCTGTTACAGGTGAGAACGTACCAGTACAATTTAGTCCAATAAGAAGTAAATTTTCAAGATGCATGACATCTCTTTTGGTTAGTTCAATGATCGCCCTAGCATCACACGGTTTGCAGACTACAGCAAGTTTGCGATTATAAACACCCGCCATGTATTCTTTAAGATAGCGGGGAATATTTATAGAACTCGAATGCAAAACTCCTGCAGTATCTTTTATTTCTTCTGGATCAGTAATTAGCACAGGTATACCATCATATCTGTCGCCATCCCTTGCTTTTATAGCTAGTACTGCATCTACAAGTCCACTTTCTAATGCAAACTTCAGAAGTGCCGTAACTGCACCACCACAGTCTGCCTTATTTCGATTTTCCTCATTTGAAGCCCAGGCGAGATACATATCACCATTCATTGTTCTACCTCCATTCTTACAGCACATACTTTGAATTCAGGCATTTTGCACTTGGGGTCAAAGGCTGGGTTTGTTAATACATTGGCTGGTGAATCGCCGAAGTGAAAGGGCGTGAAAACCATCCCTTGAGGCACATCTTCAGTGATCCTTACCTTAGCTTTAATGCTACCCCGCCTCGTTTTCAAAACAACCCATCCCCCATTGGTGGTTTCCAGTTTTATTGCGTCTTTAGGATTAATCTGAACAAAATTACTAGGCACTTCTGCATTTAATGCTTCAGTTCTCCTAGTCATCGTCCCAGTGTGATAATGGAAGATGCTTCTTCCAGTAGTCAGAACATAAGGATATTCTTCATCTGGCAATTCAGCTGGAGGTCTGTACTCCACTACTTGGAAGTGACCAAGACCATCAGGTGTATTAAACTTTTTTACAAACATTGTAGGTGTCCCTGGGTGATCTTCAGAAGGACAAGGCCATTGAATCCCTCCTACTGTTTCCTCTATTCTTTCGTAAGTTAATCCCGCATACTGGGGAACGCATTTTCTTATCTCTTCGAATATATCCTTGGGACTTGCATAACTGAATTTATCCTTAAAGCCCATCTTTTCAGCCAAATCACATATTATGCGCCAATCAGGCTTAGCCTCGCCAGGAGGATCAATCACTTTATTTATCTTTTGAACTCTTCTATCAACCCATGCATGTACTCCTTCCCTCTCGACCCATGTAGCTGCTGGTAATACCACATCTGCAAGTTTTGCTGTTTCTGTCATGAATATGTCTTGAACTACTAGAAAATCGAGGTTCTCAAGAGACTGCCTTACACTATTTGTATCAGGTCCTGACATCATAGGATTTGTTCCTACCACATAAATAGCCTTACACTTATGCACGATGTCCATGTAGGTTAAACCGGGGTTAATTGGAAGATTTTCTACTCCCCAGCGCTCTTGAAAGAACTCTGCTGCCTCCTGACCTACCCGTTTGAAACCAGGGTAGAAGACATTAACGCAGCCCATATCCCCTGATCCCTCCCCATTTATTTGCCCCCTCATAGGGTTAACGCCAGTTCCTGGCTTTCCAATATGGCCAGTCAAAAGTGCTAGATCGGCAAGGACCTTGACATTATCCGCTCCAGTAGTGTGCTGAGTTATACCTTCATCATATTGGATGCACCCCCTCTCTGCATTGACGTAGGTAAGTGCAGCCTCTCTGATTTTTTCTATAGAAATACCTGTGATCTGTTCGATTTGTTTTAAGTCAATCGTGGAAAGGAAATCGCGCAAATCACTGAAACCAGCAGTTCTTGATTCTATAAATTCTCTATTTTCAAGTCCTTCATTAATAATAATACTCATTATGCCATTTATCAAGGCAACATCTGTGCCAGGCCTCAATTGTAAGTGAATATATGCTAAATGTCTTGCAGTAACTGATTTTCGTGGATCTATTACAATTACCTTGGCTCCCTTCTTCTTCGCTCTAAGCACCCTTTTTGCGATCATAGGAAAGGTTTCTTTGATATTGACCCCAGCAATGACAAAGCAATCCGCGAGTTCATAATCTAATTGAGAGATCTCCATAACACCCGAGCCAACTGTGGGTCCAAGCCCTGCAACTGTTGCGGAATGACAGAATCTGGCACAATACTCGACGTTGTTGGTACCTATGACGATCCGAGCAAACTTCTGAAGCACATAACTAGCCTCGTTCGTGGTCTTTCCTGAACCCAGTATACCAAAGGATTCGGGTGAAGTATCCTTTAGAGCCGCAGAAACTACATCAAGTGCCTTCTCCCAAGTAATTTCCTCAAATTTGCCGTTATTTCTAAGCAATGGCTTTTTAAGTCGGTCTTCGCTATATAAAAATAAGTAAGATCTTCTACCTTTAGGACAATTCGTCCCTTCGTTTACAGGATGTTCCTTCCATGGTTCTATGCCTATTATTTTGCCGTCCTTGACCACAAGATACATCCCACATCCAGATCCGCAATATGGGCATATCGTTGGTACATACTGCATATCCATAGTTATTCACCTTTTTATCGGATTTGGTCCTAGCTCTTTTATTGTCTGACTAAAACTTGAAACGGTATCTGCTACTTTCTGTCCTTCAGATGCTCCTATCCATTCTAACCTGAGCCTCTCGCTACCGATTCCTATTGCATCAAGAAAGAGTTTCACTAATGTAACTCGCCTTCTAGTCCAGAGGTTACCTTTTATGTAATGACAATCTCCAGGGTGACAGCCTGCAATCAGGACACCATCTGCACCCTTAGCGAAGGCCCCTAGTATCAGTGGCACGTTTACTCTTCCTGAGCACATAACCCTAATAATCCGGATGTTGGAAGGATAACTTATTCTAGAGATGCCAGCCAAATCTGAGGCGGAATAAGAACACCAGTTACAAAAGAAGCCTATAATCTTAGGTTCGAATTCTTTTTCGAGATGAGTTTCAACCTTCACTTCAGACATTTAAGTCACCATATTCCTAACTAATAGTTGGTATCTATATTACAAATTGTAACTTTTTATGACAACTCGATCTAATATTTTTAAAAGCTATTTAACTAATCGTTTCAAATTGTTATAGTGTAATCGTTCATTACATAAACTTATTATATAAGTATTATTGTTCTGAGCGCGTAGTATTCCGTTGGCATATTCAAAGACTCAAAGAAAAGAAAAAAATGAGGTAACATGTTGATAAAAAGGTAATAGTGCTATTTAAAAAGTTAAATCCTTTTGTAGTGAAAGTGCGATGAAAATAAGGATTCCTAATATGTTAGAGAGTCAACCTTCTCATGAAGTTTCGTCTGAAAGGTTTCTCAATAGTAGGGTCAATTTCTCCTTAAGAAGTTCAAGATGAGGGGACGAAAATAATATTTTTAGACCATTTTGCGGGGATCAAGTAGATCATCGATGTCTCCCTTAAGTTCAATTCCCATTTCTGAGATAACTTCTTTTATCGTTTTATTTGATTTATAAGCAATTTGAGCTATCTCAGAGGCTTTATCGTATCCTATCTGCGGAATCAGATTTGTTACAATCATTAGGATTCTTTCTAAGTGTGTTTTTATTTGTGCCGTGTTCGCTTGCAACTCTTCCAAACAGTTTATCACAAAAGAGTTAAGAGTTCCAGCAAGAATTAAAACTGATTCAAGGAGATTCACTATCATCAGAGGTTTGGTAACGTTTAAATCAAGAATACTACCGTATCCTTCCGCATAAGAAATGGCGGTATCGTTTCCGATGACTTGTAAACAGACTTGTATTAACGCTTCAGATTGAGTTGGATTGATTTTACCAGGCATTATTGAGGAACCAGGTTCGTTAGCAGGGAGTATTAATTCGTTTAATCCCGCTCGGGGGCCACTTCCCATCCAACGAATATCATTCGCCATTTTTAAGCATGAAAGGGCTAAAAGTCGTAGCACACCACTCGTTTTCACAATTGCGCTATGTGAAGCAATCCCTTCAGCCTTTACTGGATTAGTTCGAAAAGGAAATCCAGAAATGGCTTTTAAATGAGATGCAGTTAATTTTCCAAAATCCTTATGGGTTCCAATTCCTGTGCCTAGTGCAGTACCTCCAATCGGAATAGAATACAGTTCTTCGCAAGCATCATTTAATCGCATCTGATTGACATTAAGCTGCCGTAAATAAACGCTGAATTCAGTCGATAACGGGATGGGGACAGCATCTTGAAGATGCGTGCGTCCTACTTTGACAATACCATCGACCCCCTCAATTTTCCGTTTTAGACTTTTTCTTAGGTTATCTATTGCAGGAAATAATTTTGCATGAAATAATTCCAAAGTAGAAAGGTGCATACTCGTTGGAAC
>NZ_JAHPYX010000275.1:0-25456 GCF_019058535.1 Candidatus Borrarchaeum sp. | reverse complement strand
GCTATGAACTGAATGTGGTCATTGAAAAAAACCTTAGGCCTAGTGTGAAGTCTATAGCGGGGATAGATCTCGGTTTGAAGCGGTTAGCAGTAGCAGTCACTTCCAATTTATCTGGTACAACGAAAGTTCATATTTTCCCTAAAGAAGATTTTAAAGATTTCTTCATTTCGATGCGGCGTCTCAACAACCGTATCGGTAAACTTAAACGTGTTGGAAAATTTGTCGTTCTTAAGAAATTGTACTACAAACGAAATAATTTCGCGAAGGACTTTAGGCACAAATTGGCTCATGAAATCAGTCAATATTTTGCGAGAGCGTTGGTGATTATTGGACATCCCGAAAAAATTCGGTATTCCCACTATAAAGGTTCAGGACATCGTAAAAATCGTAAGCGCACCAACCAATGGCCGTTCAAAGAATTGGCGGCAACACTCGCCCAGGCGATCTTCCAGCAGGATGGCATACCAGTGTTGATGAATGAATGGTGGACCACCCATCGCTGTTCTCAATGCGGCTCGCGTCAAGTCCATATCAATGATCGGGACTTCGTTTGCTTGAAATGCGGTTTTGCTGCCGATAGGGATGTTAATGCCGCTTTTAACATTCTCCAGGATGGCTTACAATATCTTACTCAATCAAAACGTCAAAAAAAGCATAAACACTTACCTCAAGTGTTCCTGAAGGGAACGGGGGGTGCAGTGAATCACCCCGAACTGTCGATGAGCCGACTAAGTGTATGCACCCGTGTTGACAGAACAGTCGGTGAGGACAGAAGTTCCGAACTTAGGTCGGAGCAATTCACTTAAAGCAATAGCGAAAACTCACTGATGAAACTAATGAATTCAATATTGATTATAAGTTATTTTGAAGCAGTTCCTAAATCAGGAGTTAGTGTTAGAATCTTTGAAATGGCTAAAAATCTTGCTTTATTGGGCAATAAAGTTTTCCTAATTGCTCCAAGAAACGATAAAGATCAAGTTCGCTTTAATAACTTACACATAATAAACTTTAAACCAAAACGTTATCTTAAGACACTTTTTAACATGTACTATCTTCTTAAAATCGGTCATCAAATTACTAAGAAGCACAAGATAGATGTTATCATTTCAGCACATTTATGGTCTTTATTACCTGCTTTAATCCTAAAAAAGGTTTATAGTAGAAAATTGGTTCTTGATGAGCATAATGTGGAGTTTGTAAGAGCCATCCGCATGAAAAACTTCAAACGTGTGATATTCTCATTCATATTAGAAAAAGGATTAGCTAATTTTTCAGATAGCATTCTAACAGTCTCTTTACTTGACAAAAGAGCGTTAGGCAATTTAGGCATACCAGTTGACAAAGTACATATCATCCCTAATGGGGCAGATACTAAGAAATTGCACCCAAATATTGACGCGTCCTCAATAAGAAGAAAATATAATGTGGAATCTGACCCTGTGGTACTTTTTATGGGCAAATTAGATTACAAACCAAATTTAGAAGCGCTTGAATTATTATTCCACAAGATTATACCAAATGTTTTACAACAAATACCAAATTGCAAATTTCTCATTGTTGGGATGAATCCTCCTGTTCATCTCAAACACAAATCTGTTCTTTATACAGGCTATGTCAAAGATGTGGCAGAATATATTGCGGCAGCAGATGTTGCAATCGCACCAATCCTTTCAGGTTCTGGGACACGTCTGAAAATCTTAGAATATATGGCTATCGGAAAACCGGTCATTTCTACAAGACTAGGTGCGGAGGGAATTGTTGTAGAAAATGGAAAAAATATAGTTTTAGCCGATGGTATGAACAAAATTTCAAGTCAAGTCATCAAATTGATTTTAGATGCCAACTTAAGAAATAGAATTGGCAAGAAGGCCAGAGAATTGGTTGTAAAGAAATATGATTGGAACTCTATCATGGAGGTTCTCGATAGAGAAGTAATTAAGTCGTTCTAATATGTATTAAAAATAACTCATAGTTCAAATAACTCTTTGAAAAATGACGCGGGACGTCCTACTCCCTTAAAAATTAATCCTTCTTTTATAACTTCTTTTGGATCGAATATATGGCGCCCATCTATTATCGCTGCTGGTGTTGCAAGATGTTTTTTGATTTCTGGCAAATTTAACTGTCTAAACTCATGATGATCAGCTAGAACAACTATACAATTGCTATTCGTTATTGCTTCAATGATTGCGTTAGCCTTATTGATTTTACCTACCTGAGATTCTATTTTTTCTTGAGAAACATAAGGATCAAATACGACTACATTTGCACCTTGTTCTTTTAGAGCAGAGATAATTGGGACTGCAACCGTCTCACGCGTGTCATCTGTATTCGATTTAAATGCAAAACCTAAGACAGTTATTTTTGAACCATTAAGCTCTTTCTTCATCTCATCAAAGGCTGTTTTGACAAGATCCACTATATGTCTGGGCATTGAAATATTTCTCTCACGAGCAGAAAGTATTAGAGATGGTTCGAATCCTTTTTCGAGTACAGAATAGGAAAGAATATACGGATCTTTGTTTAAACAAGAACCTCCTACACCTGCACCAGGAATGAGCATATTCGTTCTATCATAGCCCGTATTGCATGCTTTTATTGTCTCAATTACGTCAATACCTAATTTTTCACAGATAACTGCAAGCTCGTTGGCGAGGGCGATATTGGTATCTCGATAAACATTGTCGAAGATTTTTGCCATTTCAGCAACTCTTGGACTACTCACCTTTACAATTTTAGTTGTCAATACCTCAAAAATTGCAGCAGCTATATCAGTACTTTTCTTATCTATACCCCCAATAACTCTTGGAAGTCTTGGTAGTTCCTTGAATGCGTTTCCTTCCACAGTTCGCTCTGGACAAAAAGCAAGACCAAAATCTTTACCAGCAACCATTCCAGATTCGCGTTCTAGCATTTCACGAACAATTTTCTCTGTAGACAAAGGAGCTACTGTAGATCTTAAGAGGATCATACATCCTTGTTTCATACTGCCTGCTACGTCCTTACATGCGCGTTCAACGTAAGAAAAATTGATACCAGTTTTTTCAACAGGCGTTCCAACAGTGATCATAATGACTTCGCTTTGCTTTACAGCCTCGCTTACATCAGCAGTTGCGTGATAATTTCCCTTTTGCAGTACAACTTGTAGTGTTTCCTTTAAGTCAGGTTCATAGATATGGGGTGATCCCGCATTTATCTTTTCAACAACAGTTGGGTCAATGTCAACTCCGATTACTCTTGCACCTTTTCTTGCCAAGTAGCATGAGAGTGGTAACCCAATATACCCCTGACCGAGAATCGCTATAGTAATCTTACCATCAACAATTCCCGTTTTAATTTCCTCAGGAGTCATTTCTAGTAAATTATAACTCAATCTTACAGCTCCAGATGTAGTTCATTCCGTTAGCACTTTTATGGTCGAAACACGTATCTCTTTTTAATTTTTTCCTGTCCAAAACTTCTTAATAATAACGTGCATTTAGTTGTCTGTTACGGTGATTTTTGTGAAAATTCTATACGCCTCGGATTATTTCTATCCCCACATGATAGGAGGTGTAGAGGAACATATCTATCAACTAGCTAAACATTTTTTACATGATAATTTCCAAATTGCTATATTAACACGTCAAATTGAAAAATTACCATCCCTTGAAAACTATGAAGGCATCAAAATTTACAGATATCGCCCCAAATTGCATCCACAATTATCAAAATTTTTTATAGATCCATATAGCATTAAAAAAACATCCAAACTTATTAATAAAATAACTCCGAATATTTTCCATGCACAAAGTATCCCTTTTATGTCTTTAGCTCCACTTTATGTTGCTATACAAAAAAAAATTCCAGCTGTGCTTACTCTTCACAATTATTGGCCAGTTTGCTTCTTTCAGAGGAGTTATTTTGATAATCATATTTGCAACGCTGTTGATGAAACTGCGTGTAAAAATTGCTTTTCGTCCTATTTACCTCTCATTGGCAAACCATTTCTTACTCCAATTCTTTGGAAACTTTGGAAAAGGAGTTTAATGATTAAACGTGAGGTTTTCGATCGAATACGCGCGATTACTACACCAAGTCATGCACTCAAAAAATCATTAGCAAGAATTGACATTCCGTTAAGTAAAGTCTTAGTCATTCCAAATGGTATTGACCTAAACAAATTTATTCCTGATCTTAATGCTATGGATTTCATCAAACATTTCAAACTGGAAAAGCAAAAAATTATCCTTAGTATCGGTCGTCTCATAAAAGAAAAGGGAATTAGACTTCTGATAAAATCAATGCCTATAATTCTAAAAGAAATTGACTGTAAGCTTGTTATTGTGGGGGGTGGCGAAGAAAAGCCGTTTTTAACACAGCTTGTGAAAAAATTGAAGATTGAAAGGCATGTGATATTTGCAGGGCGAATCCCATCGGTGCTTGTTCCTCAAGCATATTCAGCAGCAGATGTGGTGGTTGTTCCTTCAATCTGGCCAGATCCATTCCCTTATGTGCCTCTGGAAGCATTAGCTATGAAAACGCCTGTGATTGCTTCGAATGTCGGTGGACTTCCCGAAGTTGTTAGACATAAAAAAAATGGTCTTCTTGTAAGACCTTATAATGTTGAAGAACTTGCGAACGCGGCACAAGATATCTTAAGTGATGAACACCAAGCTCAACAAATGGGTTCAGAAGGCAGAATAATTGTTGAAAAAGAATATACTCTTTCTCTTATGCTCGAACGCTATAAGCAATTATATTCAAGTCTGGTTAAATGATCTGTAGTAATCCAAATTGACCAGAAAGTAATAATGAAAGAAAGAGAGCTACAAGTCCAAATGTAATTGAGATAGGCAATCCAGGAAGCATTTTTCTCTTTTCTAACAGTTTCAGGGTAATCATTAAACCCCCAAGAATCCCTCCAGAAACCATCACCAGAGGAAATGATCCAAAGTTCAAAAAGGTGTGCGCTGTCAACATCGAATAGAATACTAGATCTCCAAGACCAATTTCTATCTCCTCACTACTAGAATAGGTCATTGCAGGCATTTGAACCTCTTTTTCTTCACTATACTCAATTATTTGTTTGATAGGACCACGTGTTACAGCAAAAATATCATATATTGAAAGACCGATCAGAAGAAGAATCGTTGACCATGTAGGCATTGCGATTCCTAAAAAAGCGCCAAGTCCGCCACCATATCCCAAGATGATGGCGTTTTGTAAATAAAGATTTGAAATATTTTTCTTAAGTAAAGCATATGCAGCGCCTATACCAATTAGTACACTAATAATCGTGAGAATAAAGAATAAATTCAGGCTGTTAAGAATGACTAAAACAGCTAATCCAAAGTATCCTGTTAACAAAATTCCTCCTAAAGTCATTCCAAAGAACATAAACGCATTTAAAATCTTACCGTATCCACGTTTTAACAGAATCACAAGCAAACTCGCCCCAAGTAGGGCTGCAATTACATATACCAGTGCGTTGAGACCTGCAGCCCCTAGACCTCCCTCTTGTTCTGAGAATGGAGTTATTTCAACTTTAGTTTGTCCTAAAATAGAAATATACGCGAGAAATACCGCAAGTGAAATGGAGAGTATTGTAGGAAGTATAATTTTACCAATAGCTTTAAGGACGATTCGTCTTTCAACTGAATCATCAGTTTGTTCATTTTCAACCATTTTTCGTTCCACATTTCTTCATTAAATGCCAGTTTTCGTAATGTATTATAGAGTTTTTGTTCATGATTGTATTAGAAGTGTAATATCAAATCAAATTATTAATAGGTTGATCAAGAGACATTAGGTGACTTTAGGTGACTTTAAGTGAGCGAAAGATCATTTCTTTAATTTACGAGATTATAGGCGATTCTTTGAGTTCTTTGCTTCCATTTAATGATGACGCTGTCGCCATTGAAATCGGAGAAATAGTGTTAGTCATAAACACAGACATGTTCGTACGAAAAACAGACGCCCCTCAAGGAATGGCAGTAAGACAAATTGGGCAAAAAGTCATTGTTATGAATGTTAGCGATCTAGCTGCAAAAGGTGCAACACCAGTCGGATTTTTATCCGCTTTAGGTTTTCCTTCTGATTATAGCAAAAATGATATTGAGGAATTGCTTCACGGTTTCAAAGAAGCATGTTCTTTGTATAGAATACCTTATCTCGGAGGCGATACAAATGAAGCCGATGATCTGGTTATTGCAGGAATAGCACTAGGAATTACTAATAAAGACGAATTAATTTCACGGGCGGGAGCTCAAGAAGGAGATCTAGTCTGTGTGACAGGCATGTTTGGAAAGACAGCTGCCGGCTTTAAAATCCTGCTTGATAATCTTGAATGCCCTGAATATTTAAGAAATGAATTTATTGAAGCCGTCTTCTATCCACGAGCACGCCTAGATGAAGGGTGCGCTTTAGCAAAATCACGAGTACCCACAGCAAGCATAGATTCCAGTGATGGATTAGCCTGGTCTCTTCACGAAATAGCAAAGGCAAGCAATATTGGGATAGAAATCAATGAATTACCTATTGACTTATCAGTGGAGGAGTTTGCAAGACTCAATCATCTTGATCCATTCGACCTATGTTTTTACGGCGGCGAAGAATTTGAACTAATTGTTACAATACCACCGGAAAAAATAGTTCATGCTTCTGCAGCTTTAAATGCCGTGAAGGGACAGCTTATACCTATTGGTAGGGTAGTAAAGGCAGAAGGCTTATTTTATACTGAAGGTGAAAAAACGAGGGAGATTTACCCAAGAGGTTATGAACATTTCACAAAACATTAAACATTAAAATACCAACTAATTAAAGACAGGCGGATACCTACTCACTCCGTATCCAAACTTAAGAGGTGAATAGTTTGACGAAGGTACTAGTTGCCTTTGATACAAAGTATGGTAATACCAAAATTGTCGCGGAAAAAATTGCAGAAGGTATGAAAGAAGTTGAGGGAATAGAGGTTACAGTTAGTAATATGAAAAAAGTCGACTTAAAGACAATAGAGCAATATGACGCGATTCTAATGGGTTGTCCTAATCATTTTGGTGGACCGACCAGGACTGCTAAGAAGTTTATTGACAAACTTGGAAAACTCGACCTGAAAGGCAAAGTAATTGCGGTTTTTGATACTTATATAAAAGAAGACTTCGAGAAAGCAGTGAAAAAAATGGAGGAAAAAATAAACGAAAAAATTCCTGGGTCAAAACTGATGACACCTGGCTTATCAATAAAAGTTGAGGAGATGAAGGGACCAATCCTAGAGGAGGAGTTTCCTAAAACGAAAGAACTTGGAAAGCAGATTGCTACACAAATTAAAGGTTGATCGCTGGATGCCAAACGATTTTATGACAGTTAAAAGGAAGAAATCTTATATAAGAGACGATAAACTTTTCTTTTTAATAAAAGAATCACTGATATTGCCGAGAGCAAATGCTTAGAGGATCTTACAAATATCAAAACATTAAGGCTTGGTGATAACCAGATTAAAGAAATCAAAAGTCTAGAGCATCTAGTCAATCTGCAAATATTATTTCTTTCCGACAATCATAGATACAAGAAATCAAGGGTTTAGAGAACTTAAAAAAATTGCAAATGATACTTCTTAGAGAGAATCCTCTAGCAGAAGAGGAGAATAAATTGTTATCTCAAGGCGCACAGAAACTTGTAAGATACTGTCAAGAAAAATCCAAACAATAAAAAAGTGGCGGGCCCGGCGAGATTTGAACTCGCGGTCTCCTCTGCAGCAATCAATTTGAGGGCCGCAATCAGGCTTAGAAGGCCTGCGCCCTATCCTGGCTAGGCCACGGGCCCTTGTAAGATGTAGTGGTAATAGAATTTTTACATTTTAAATCTTTAGCCTCTGTTAATAACTCTTTATGGTTATTGAAGTTGTCTTGAAAAATGTTGCCTCTTGTATCGATAAATTTGAATATTGGAGGATCAAAATTCCTAGAAAAAATGAAAGAAAAGTTGCTATACTAATCGAGGATCTATGTGCTCGCTCTCTGGATGCTCGGGAAGCATTCCACACTCCTCTAAATAACACGTGACGTTCTTGAATGTACATTTTTCTTTACAACTGGGACATATTGAATCTTCTGGGGGCATACCCGCCTGAAAAGTATATCCACAATTTTCACATTTCCAAAACGGCATATAGTTCACCTTTTTGGGAAATCGAACGAACTTGCTTTATAATTTTACGAATAGGGCAAGATCAGATACCATAAGAGGACCGCAAAAACTGTTAATCAATTCATAGGTAACTAAGATTTCTTTTCGTGTTTCACAATTGAGTTATGGTCTTCGTGCTAGAGGGTCATACCGTTTTTCGTAAGCATACCATTTTCCCTAATTCCAATGTTTGTGTAGTGTGACTTGTCCATAGCTACTGAAATGATAAATGGTTTCATGTTAACGATGTCAAAGTATCCAACGGGCATGTAGTTTGGTTTATCCTCTACATCGGCCCCCTACTAAGACGATAGGCTTGGGAAACAGAAAAGCCTTAGGTTCAAGTTCAATTTTTTCCAAATTTTTTACTTCCTTGCATTGATAACGCAATTACCAGCGGTCGTAGTGAATTCTTGACTCATTATATCGACTTGCTGGAGGTTTTTGCTCTGCAGAATAACCGATAGGAATTACTGAAAAAGGTATGACATGTTCTGGAATGTCTAATAATTTTTGAAGAGCCTTTATTCGATCTTCTCTTGGATAAAAGCCCAACCATACGGCTCCCAATCCTTTAGCTTGAACTGCGATCAAAATGTTCTGCGTGGCCGCTGAACAGTCTTGAACCCAGAACCCTTTTGCTTTTTCCAAGTTTAAATCGCCACAAACCACCACCGCAACAGGAGCATCTCTTAGCATTTGTGAGTAAGGCTGAATTTTGGGGATTTCATCTAAAATCTGACGTTCTCTAATCACAATGAAATGCCACGGTTGCTGATTGACCGCTGATGGCGCGCTCATAGCCGCTTTCAACAATTCTTTAACAATTTCATCAGATACAGGTTCTTTGGTAAATTTTCGTATACTTCTTCGCGAAAGAATAGCTTCCACATTCTTCCCTCCTTTAAATTCTTAAGTATTCCTTTTTCATGTTATAAAGATCTTTCGAATCCTGCATCAAATTATGACCGTAAATCTTAAACTACTTGATTCTTCAAGATGAACGAAAAGAAAACTGTGAAGTCATGGATTTTATGTGCCTAAGATAACATTAGGAATGAGATAGGAAAGTTTAAATTTTTAAGAATTCGTTGGGGGATATCCACCACTGCTGATGCTTGAGCGATTATAATAGTGTCACTTGTAGCAACAATATCACAATTTAGTTTTTTTAGGGTCGTGTCTACTTGCTTGACTGTCTCGGCATCTCCATTTAACTGTAATTCATTCATTTTTTCTCGTATACTATTTGACAGTTCGCCACTTTTACTAACTTGAGAATCAAAAAAGAATTGTAGTGATTCAGGAGGATATTTTGCGATTTGTGAAAGAATAAGGTCTATGGACTTTTTTGTCACAGACGTTATCACATGGCTTCCAAAAACGCCTGAGACATCACGTAGGATGCCATCATCACATTCTATGATCGTTTTTTTATACAAAATACTTTCAACAGTAATGAGCACATTATACCCATCAACCGCAAGAAGTTTTCCTGAAATTTGCTCAAAGGGCACAAGTTTCTTTTTGATTGCAGTGATCTCATCATTCGAATATAGGGCTCGATAAAGTATATGTCGTTCAGATTTGTCGAGTTGATATTTGTTTCCTACGAATTTTATGGCTCTTGCTTTATCATAACGGCGATTTAACAAAAAGCGAAGGTCTATCGAAGCATCTTTCATGCGTTCATCTAACAATTCAATAACCTTCTCAAAACTCGTGCTTAAGCTCATTGTGAAGTCTGACTAATAAAAAAAGAGAATTGTTAAGTTATAAATTGAAAAGAAAAATTGATACAACAAAGAATTTCATTCAATGAAAATCGCTGCTCTTCCTGGTATCGCACTATTGGCTTTTTTCATTGGGTCATAGCGTTCTGGGTCATCGGCCTCATAGAGTTCTACTGTAGTATTGAAAGTATTTTCTATAAAAGGAGTTGCCGCTTTTAGAGTTGTGAGTTCATCAAAGGATGCCGCAAGTTTTTGTGCAATCACTTCTGGAGACAGAGTCTTTGCGGTGGGGAGGAGTTTCTGTACAAGCTTTGAAGCCAGCTTTCCGTGTTTCTTGATTTCAGAATTCTGAAATATTGCCTTCATGATCCCACTTTGACTTGACTTGCCGTCTTTAAGCATAGTAAGGAGTTCTATATAGAGTATAGAAGCCCATTTGGGTGCAACATAGTAAACTATACGTTTTGGCAAAATATTCGTGACTTTCAAGATCTCTTGTGTGTCATCTATTGTTTTTCTAAGGAGATCTTCCATAGCTACTGCATCAAACATTACCTTTGCATCTTCTTTTTTCGGCCATGATGATAAAGAACAATATCCTTCTCTTCCTAATACTTGCCATATTTCTTCACAAATAAATGGCGCAAAGGGGCTTAAAAGTCGTATCCATACATCAAGGACTTCGTGAAGTACGGCAGTGATTGTTTCATTTCGTTCTGGATTATCTTTTTCAGGATCCACTCGTTTTAGGTACCATGAAACATCTTGATCAAGCAAGAAATACGCGTTTTGAATAGCATCCCGCACACGACATAAATTCATTGCTGCAGTAGCTCTTGTAATTCTATGTTGAAGTTGACTTATCATCCATCTGTCAATATCTTGAAGTTGAGGTGTGTCCCTAACATGTTTGCTTGCGACTTCTTGAGCAAAACTATAAAGGCGTTCAAGTCGATTTCCTATCGATTTTGCCATTCTCTCGCTAAAAACGGCATCAGATAATATCTCCGCTGAACTTAAAACAGAAAGCCTAATTGCATCTGCGCCGTAAGTTTTTATAGCGTCATGGATAGGAATGATGTTACGCAATGACTTTGACATTTTGCGAATTAGGACCTTTCCATCAACTTCTTCCTCCATTAACACTGAACCATTGACTACAATCTGCTGTGGCCAATTTTCACGTGGAAAAATTGCTGTATGATTAAAAATCATGAAAGTGAGATGATTCCAGATGAGGTCGCGACCTGAGTGCCTTGAATCGAGTGGGTACCAATAATTAAATTCATTCCTCATTGATTCAAGAAGTGCTGGGTCAAGTCCACATGACTTTGATACATCTTTTGCATTACTTTGACCTAGAAAAACATAATCAAACACAGTGTCGTTAAAATTATCACCAGTGAGACTATACTGGGTGATATACTTAGCAAGTATATAATAGGCCATATAGATAGTTGAATCAGAGAGACTTTCAATAATCCAATCGGGATCCCAGGGAAGGGGAGTACCTAAGCCAGATTTACGGGCGCAGGCCTTTGCAGTCAACCAGTTGACGACATCTCGGTACTCGCCCATTAATTCTTTGGGAATAATACTCATATTATCTAAACATTCATAAGCTAGTTTTTTCCAAGTCGGGTCTCCGTAATTGATAAACCATTGATCACGAACAACCTTCACTACAACTTCAGTTCCGCAACGGCAATGAATTGGGGCATTAACAATTTCATAGACTGGATACGCAGTACCTTGCTCAATCATATCCTCCCTTACTCTATCCTTTGCTTCAGAGACCGGCAATCCTTGATATTTTCCGGTTATCTTTTTGAGAACACCGCTTCGAAACTCCGCACCATAAATTTCATCCGTAGCATCTTTGCATTTTGGATCGTTTTGATCTGTAACGCCAAGTTTTTCAACCGCATCTTTAGCTGGATAATCTGAATAACCCTCAATAGAGATTAATGAGATAGGGGCTAACTCCTCGATTTTTTCTGGATTGATTCCATATTTTTCTAATTCTGGGAGACTCTTTTTTAGATCTTCAATAGCAATATAGTCATAGGGGGCATGTGCCGGCACACTCATGACGCATCCTGTTCCAACATCTGGATCCACAAAAGCGCCTGGTAATATGAGCAGCCCTTCTTTTCCGGTCATAGGATTCTGCACAGTTTTTCCAATAATGTCATATCCCTTTTTTGTCTGCAAAATTTCAACTTTCTCAACTTGATGCACTAACTTTTCAGCAAATTCCTTAGAAATAAACCACTTTTCGCCATTAAGTTGAGCACCATCAACCTGAGCAATCACATAATCAGCATCTGGATTAACAAACACGTTTGTGACACCAAAGACCGTTTCCGGCCTATATGTTGCCGTAGGCATATACCAGCCATTAAAAATGAATTTTAATGCTGTAATTTCTTCCATTTCGGGTTCCTTATCACCCAAAGTATCATGCTGCCCAACGGCATTTTGGTCTAAAGGACACCAACCTACAGGGTGACTTCCTTTAGTTACGTAACCTCCTTTGTGAAGTGTGTGAAACTGCCATTCGATGAACTTCATATATGGCGGATCGATAGTTGTGAACTCACGCCTCCAATCGATACTAAATCCGATTTTTTTCATGCCTTCACGAATCTCATTGTGAAAGTAATTAGCAACCGCTAAAGGGTCATTCTTAAATGTGGATATAACCTCGCTGGGCACCTTGTAAATTTCTTCAAAAGTCTCAATAAGTTCACGATCATTTTCTGCAATTCGATTTGCCATTGCTAAAATTGGAGTGCCTGTATAGTGAAACCCTTGAGGATAGAGGACATTGAGTCCTTGCATACGTTTAAATCGAGCATAACTGTCGGTAAGAGTATACGTTCTTGCATGTCCAACGTGCTGTGGAGAATTCGGATAGGGATATGCCACTGTTAAAAAGAATTTTTCGCGATTCTGATCTGGATTGGCTTCAAAAATCTTGTCATCCTGCCATTTTTTCTGCCATTTCTGTTCAAGTTCCTTAAAATTTACCATTCTTGTGTCACATCCGACAAGCCTTAAATTTGGCATGGGCTGCTGATATGTAGTTAAAGCATAATTAAAAGAAGTAATTTAAAAAGATTTTATGAAAAACTTATAGTTATATCAGCTTTAACGTGAAGAGAATAGATAAGTGCGCAAGAGTTTATCCAAATAGCGCACCGAGTCCTGTGTCCTCTTCTTTCTCTTCTTCTTTTTTCTCTTCTTTTGCTTCTTTCTTCTCAACAGGCGCTGCAGCAGGAGCAGCAGTTGCAACTGGTACAGCAGCAGCAGTTTTCAGAGCTTCATCAATGTTCACTTCGTCTAATGCAGCTACTAATGCTTTTGCACGAGCAGCTTCGGGCTTAAGTCCAGCAGCTGTAAGTAGTTTAGTCAGAGCAGCTTCAGTAATTTTTTGCTTTGCAGAATGAAGCAACATCGCACCGTACACGTATTCCATACTCAAACCTCCTTATCTCTTTATTTTAATAGAAATACTATCCAAATAAATCTCCTAAGCCTCCTTCTTCCTCCTCTGGTTCAGATGGTTTCTTTTTCTCAACCTCAGGTTTCTTTTCTTCTGGAGGAGGAGTTTCGGGAGGAGTTTGTATAAGTTCTTGGGGTACTACAGAAGGGGCAACACTACCGATCTCAGAAGCAAGGACTAACATTTGCCTATTTGCTTTCATCAATACTGCAGGCAGAGTTTCAGGCGTTATAAATGAAGCCGTTTCGGCTAAACGCATACTGTTCATAAATGCCTTCTGTATCAATATTTGAACTGTTTCAGGTGTAGGATAAGCAATATTTGTGGCTAAATTAAGTGCTTGTGAGACCGCTTCGATAAATTGACGGCGGATTTCTTCTACATCAATTTGTAATTGTTCTTTGTGTATTAGAGCACCATCTTCATATGCAATCTCTACAGCAAGACCTACTAGCATAGGTTCAATGCCTAGACGTGATAACACTAAAGCTAATTGCCTACTAATAATGTCACCCTTTTTAGCGACTGTAGTGTCCTTCGTAATAGCAATATTACCCGCATCAATCTTTGTTGGAAGGCCAATATTCCCGAATTCGGTAATAAGTGGACCTGGGGGGAACCCCGTATTTCCAGCAGGAACGACGATATTCTCAGGCGCAGTATGTCCAGGTTTAGCCAGGGTTCTCATCTTGTTTTGATCGAGAATTCGTGTAAGTTTAAATGGATCCATCTTAGCGAAAATAAAAATATTTGAGCCAATCAAATATTCTTCAAGTTTAGCAATGTCGGCCTTTTCATCTTTACAGTTTCTTAATGCAATGCGCATAAGGGTATTTTTTGTGACTTTTAGTGTAGCATCACCCTCTAAGAGTTTACGTAACCGTTGGATTTGTTTTGCCCCAATTCCCTCAGCCTTAGCGATTCCAAGCACATCTGAAGATTTAATTAGATTTGTAAGTTGTTCAACCGTGTTTAATTTGACAGTTGGAATTTTTTTAGGTGGTGAAGTAGTCGCCATTTCTTACGCTCCTTAAATCTCTATCTTTACTGGGGGGCCCATTGTTGTTTTTACGTAAATAGATCTGATGTTGTCACGTCCTTTCTCAAGTTTTTCTTCGACTGCCTTTAATACGCTTTCAATATTTTCGCTTATATCTTCGTTAGTCATATCTTTTGTGCCAATTTTTGCAAAGAAAACTGGGTTTTGACGCAATCTCATTTTACAAACGTTCTGTAAACGTCCAATTATTGGTTCTAGATCTGCTCCAGTTGGTGGCACAACTTGTGGCATCTTTCCACTAACACCCAGTACAGGTCCCAAAATTTTACCAACTGTAGGCATAAGATCCGCTTGGGCTATAAAGAAATCATATGTTTTGCCTAAATCTTTTGCAGCCTTTTTATCAGTTGCATATCGCTCTAAATCGTCTTTATTTATAACTAAGTCTGCAATTTCTTTTGAACGTAAAGCTAAATCACCTTCTGCTATTACCGCTATTTTAACCTTCTTTGAGGGTGAATGCGGAAGAGGGATTTCGAGTTTTATCCGGTTTTCTGGCTTTTTTAAGTCAATATTTTTAAGATTAATGGCTAACTCTACTGTTTCGGTAAATTTTCGATCTTTAGCTAGTTTTTTTGCCTCTGCTACAGCCTCAGTGATATTGGACATGATTATTGCCCCATTTAACATAATAATGAAGAAAAGTTACATGAAAACTTATGCAGTGTAATACATACTACATAGGTAATTGACAAAATTGAAGGTATTTTCTACATCTTTTAAATCTTATCTTAGTTAAACTACACGTGTTCTAATTTGCTTAATCTTCTACAAGAAGTTCGTTCCATTGACCCTCATCTATTTCTTTTTGGATTTCTCTTGGATGCTTGTCCTCCACAGTTGCGCCTGTTGTAATGGCCGTACCGAGAATTTCTTTGACTGCGGCTTTAAGTGAATTTGCCAGAAGTTTATCACGTTTTAACTTGGCTATTTCTATTATCTGAGATAAAGTAAGATTACCTATGGCTTCAGATTCTTCAGTTCCTGCAGTTCCTGACCCCTTTTCAATCCCTAATTCTTTCAAGATAAGTGCAGAAACAGGAGGAGTTCCGACTTCTATTTCGAAGGATTTGTCATCTGTGTTAATCGTGATAGTTACTGGAACTTTAAGACCCATATAAGCCTTAGTTTTCTCATTAATTGCTTGAATAATTTGAAAGACATTCACGCCCG
This sequence comes from Candidatus Borrarchaeum sp., assembly GCF_019058535.1. Taxonomy (NCBI): domain Archaea; kingdom Promethearchaeati; phylum Candidatus Borrarchaeota; class Candidatus Borrarchaeia; order Candidatus Borrarchaeales; family Candidatus Borrarchaeaceae; genus Candidatus Borrarchaeum; species Candidatus Borrarchaeum sp. The sequence continues at coordinate 9,816 of NZ_JAHPYX010000275.1, read as the reverse complement.
TAGGACCCAGTGCAGGGCCTAGAGGAGGGCCCGCCGTTGCTTTTCCTCCATCGACTAATGACTGAATAACAGCTTCTTTTCCTGACATACATAACACCTTAATTCAATGAAACCATAGAGGATCAAAGTGTAACATTTTAAAAAAGTTATCTTTAATGGTAATTAAGTCCAAAATTTTTAAATCTACAGCACTAAAATCACTTAAAAGCGAAAACCTCATCATGATATCACAAAACATCAATTTAGGTCAACTACCCCAACCTAAAGGGTAGGAGCATCCAATACTAGGAGTCGTGAACTTCCATAATGCTTGAATACTTCTTTAATCCACAGTCAGTTGCTGTCATTGGAGCATCAAGAAACCCTGCGAAGGTAGGATACTCCATACTTTCGAACATAATTGACAGTGGATATCGTGGCAAGATATATCCTGTTAATCCAAAAGCTGAAGAAGTATTGGGATATAAGTGCTATTCAAGTGTACTGGAAATTGATGATGATTTGGATTTAGCGGTTATAGCCATCCCCGCAAAATTTGTTATTCAAATTATTAAAGATTGTGCAGAAAAAAACCTGAAAAGTATTATTATAGTATCTGCCGGTTTCAAAGAAATTGGAATCGAAGGAGCACACTTAGAGCGTGAATTGATTAGACTATGTAAACAGTATAATATTGATTTGCTTGGTCCGAATTGTCTCGGAATGATCAGCACTTTCACGCCAATTAACGCCTCATTTGCATCTAAAATGCCTCTCCGTGGATCGGTTGGCTTCATTTCTCAAAGTGGTGCATTATGCACAGGCATTCTCGATTGGAGCTTAGAAGAAAATATTGGATTTAGCAGATTTATTAGTTTAGGAAATAAAGCAGGTTTAGATGAGACTGATTTTATTACGGCACTAGCCGACGATATTGAAACAAAGGTAATCCTTTGTTACGTTGAAGGTATAAAAAATGGTGAAAATTTCCTGAAGAATGTTAACAAAGCAACTAGAAAAAAGCCAGTCGTAATAATTAAGTCAGGAGTCTCAGAAGCTGGTGCCAGAGCAGTATCATCACATACTGGAACCTTATCTGGATTAGATCAGGCATATGAAACCGCGTTTAAGCAACTTGGAGTTATTCGTGCAACGGAAATGCAAGAGCTCTTTGATCTTGCTGAGGCGTTTTCAAAGACCCCACTACCAAAAGGTAACAGAGTAGCAATTATTACGAATGCAGGTGGGCCAGGTATCATAGCTACTGATGCCGCTGATAAATATGGCCTTAAACTCGCAGCCTTTTCACAAGAAACATTTAAAGAACTACGAACGGGATTACCCGAAGAAGCTGGTAAACATAACCCAATAGATATTCTTGGAGATGCAAAATCCGATCGATTCAAATTCGCTTTGGAACTTACAGCAAAAGATGAGAACGTGGATGTCGTAATTGTTCTTTTAACGGTTCAAGCAATGACAGACATTGAAACTACTGCTGAAGTTATTGCAAATATTAAGCAACAGTCAAATAAACCAATTGTAACGAGTTTTATAGGTGGTATTGACGCCCAAAAAGGTGATAATAAACTTAGAGAGTCCGGTATTGCGAATTATCCTTTTCCTGAACGTGCTGTCGCTGTAATGGCTCAATTGGCTAAATACTCTGCATACCTGAAAGAAGAAGCGCGAGAGCTACCAGAACCATTCTCAGACATAAATCGATCTAAAGTTGGAGAAATTTTCCGTAATGTCAGAGAAGATGGAAGGAAAACATTATTAGGCTATGAAGCAATAGCTGTAGCTAACGCATATGGAATATTGACACCTCCGACCGAGTTAGCACGATCAGCTTTTGATGCAGTCGAAATTGCAAACCGAATTAGTGGTGGTGGAAGCGTAGTTCTAAAAATTGCAAGTCCACAAATTATCCACAAAACAGACATTGGCGCAGTACGCTTAGGGCTACGTTCACAAAAAGAAATAACTGACGCCTACAATCAAATAATTGAAAATAGTGTTAGATATATGCCCCATGCTAAGATTTATGGTGTTGAAGTCCAAAAGATGAACCCAAAAGGACGAGAGTTAATTATTGGTATGTCACGTGACCTCACTTTTGGACCAATGGTGATGTTTGGGCTTGGTGGTATCTTTGTCGAAGTCTTAAAAGATGTTACATTTCGATTAGCCCCAATGTCACTCAAAGATGTCAAAGAGATGATTTATGAAACCAAAGCTGCAGGGACGTTATTGAGAGGGGTAAGAGGTGAACCTCCTGCAGACATTAATTCCATAATAGATATGATTCTTAGAGTTTCTCAACTAGTAACTGAGTTTCCAGAAATTTTGGAAATGGATATTAATCCTTTATTTGCTTATAATGAAGGTGAAGGTGCAAGTGCACTTGATGTCAAAATAAGTTGTCGTTGGCGAGATTAATTGAGAATTTACCATTCAAATCTTTGCAAAAATGACGATGATTAATGATGAAAAACAGATAAAAATTCAAATAAACTACACAAATATCTAGCAGAAAATGTCTTTGCACTAGGAGGACATAATGAATGAAATTGTTTATTACCTCTCCAGCAGGGTATTCTGGTAAGACGGCGGTCAGTATGGCTTTAGCAATCTTACTAAAGGAACAAGGATTTAACGTTGGTTATTTTAAACCCATAGGAAAACCAGGCATACACGATGATATCCATGATGAAGACGCACACTTAGCGAAAGTGATTTTAGGAATGGACTATCCTCTTGATGTAATTAGTCCAGTTTTGCTTCGACCAACTCGATATTTAGAAGAGAGAAGTAAAAGAGAGGAGTTACATCAGAAAATTCAAACCGCTTTCGAAACGTTGTCTGCTGCACATGACATATTGATTATTGAGAGTTCATGTTGCTTAAATGATTACGCTAGTCTGGATCTTGATGGGGCTCAGCTTGCAAAAGAATTTGATTCAAAAATGATCCTTATCGTTACAGGAAAGGATGATCGCGCGGTTGATACTATCCTTAGAGATAAATACTTCATTGAACAAAGGGCAGGTACTGACACAATTCTTTCTGGAATTATTTTCAACTATATTGAACCATACGTCCTAGAGCGCATTAAAGGGATAACATATCCAATCTTGGAACAATTTAATATCCCAATCTTTGGATTAATTCCTGCTGAAACCCGTATCGTTGCACCAACCGTCTCAGACATCTATAATGTGCTAGGTGAAGGTGAAGTACTCGTTGGGGAAGATAAAATGGATGAATTGATAGTTGAAGACTTCCTTGTAGGTGCAATGAGTCCTGAGGCATCTTTACGTTGGTTTAGAAGATCAATCCGCAAAGCTGTTATTCTAGGAGGAGATCGACCAGATACTGCTCTCGCAGCACTCACAACCGATACTTCCGTGCTCATACTAACAGGGAATTTGCATCCTAGCACCCATGTATTAGTTAAGGCTGATGAAAGAGGTGTGCCGGTCATTCTGGTACCATATGATACATTCAGTACTGTAAGAAAAATTGAAGGGATTGTAGGGAAGATAAGGCCAAAACTCAGCACGATCACAATTATGAAGGAATTAATTGAAAAACACGTGGACTGGCAAACGATTTTACAAATTTTGAAAGAAGAATAAAATTCTGCATTTTTTCAGATTGAGAGTTAAGATTTTAAAGGAGTAAAAATAAAACGTTTTTTCAATACAACAATAACAGAAGTGTCAAATTATAGAGGTGTAATTATGGTAATAATTAATGAAGTTGAAGTGCGTGAAGGTCTCTATTATAACAAGGAACATTCATGGCTTAAAATAGAGGACGGGAAAGTTAAGATAGGTATCTCAGATCATGCGCAAAAACAACTTAAAGAAATCGTTGTTGTAGATCTTCTTGATTCAGGCGACGATGTAAGCCAAGGTGACAGTTTCGGCGAAGTTGAATCAGTTAAAACTGTTTCTGACTTGATTTCTCCAATCAGTGGAACCATCACCGAAGTCAATAGCGAGTTGGAAGACTCACCAGAGTTAGTAAATGAGTCCCCTTATGATGAGGGATGGATGATCGTTGTTGAGCCTTCAGATCTTGATGCTGAACTTGCGGGTCTCATGAGTTTTGATGACGCTGTAGAGTTCTATGAAGAGGTAGCAAAAGAAGAATAATTTCTTTGACTTTTTCATTCTTCTATTTTTCTTCTATTTTTCATTTAGATACCATAACTTCCAAATAGATTTAAGATAAGTTTATAGCTTTAATCAGGTGAATAAAATGACACGAAAGATAGTTATAGTGGGTGGCGGTGCAGCTGGAAGCAGCGCTGCATCCTTTGCAAGAAAAACCGATCGAAAGGCGGAGATAACGCTAATTGATATGCATAAAGACATCGGGTACTCACGTTGCGGATTGCCTTTCGTCATCGGCAAAGAAATCCCAAGCTACAATGATTTAACTGTCTATAGTGAAAGTTATTTCAAAATGTCAAAAATCGATACATTTCTTGAAACTACTGTTACACAGATAGAGCCTAAAGGCAAATACATTATGGCGATAGACAAAAATGGAACTGAATCAACAATTGAGTATGACTCGCTAATTTTAGCCACTGGTGCAGATGTATTTTGTCCTCCAATCCCTGGGATTGATACAGAAGGGGTTTTACCTCTTAGAACTATCGAAGATGGCATAGAAATCGAAGAAAGGGCTAAAACCTCAAAAAGTGTTGTTATAATTGGGGCGGGGCTTATCGGTCTTGAAATAGCTGTTGCTTTGCGAGAACGAGGACTTGAAGTCACGATAGTTGAAATGCTACCTTATATTTTACCTCTTGTACTGGACAAAGATATGGCCAAAGATGTACACAAAGAGTTGACTGACCTAGGAATTGAAATTATAACCGGTTGTGGGGTTGATGAAATACTGGGCGATGAAGAAATTAACGCATGTGTTATAGGTGAAGAAACAATAGATACAGATTTTGCAATCAATGCAACTGGCGTACGCGCAGACGTCAAGTTAGCAAAAGCAGCTGGTATAAGCGTTGGAAAAGGTATACAAGTAAATAAACACATGGAAACGAGCATTCCCGATATATACGCGATTGGCGATTGTGTGGAATGTAAACACTTGATCACGGGCGAATACATACTTTCTCAATTAGGAACGACGGCCACTCGTCAAGGGCTTGTGGCTGGTCGAAACGCAGCTGGACAACGAGACATCTTTCCTGGCGTACTCATGTCATCTGTGACCAAGATTCATGGTTTGGAAATCGGGGCCACCGGCTTGACAAAATGGGCTGCTGATAGAGCTAACATTGAAACAGTCATTGGAAAGATGACAGGTCATACAAAACCACATTATTTCCCTGGAGGCTCTAAAGTAAAAGTAAAGATACTTGCTAGAAAAGATGATAGCAGAGTCATAGGTGCACAAATTGTAGCTCGCGAGGACGTTGGGCATAGAGTTAATATGGTTGCCACTGCTATCCAGAGTAATATGACAGTAAATGAGCTTGCAAAAGTTGATACGTGCTATGCACCCCCAATTGCGGATACTTTGGAAACTGTATGCTTGGCCGCAGAACTAGCTGCTAAAAAGTTATGAGATAGATCATAATTTATTTTTTCTTTTTCTTGTCACAAAAAGAAAAAGTCGGTCAGGACTGACCATAAGCTTTGAAAGCCTCGAGGACAACTAATTTTTTATATTCACCCATAAGAAGCAACAACATTGCTTTTCCTGAAGTTGAGACAAAGGAAATCTTGTTTAGTAAGTTATACTTGTTCAAACCAGCAATTGTGTGACCACCTCCTGCAACCGAAAATGCCCCTTTGTTGGTGCTTTCAGCGATGGCAGAAAATACTTCTTTTGTCCCAACAGCAAAAGTTTCCTTTTCATATTGCCCGGGACTGCCGTTGCAAACAATTGTTTTCGCGTTGTTTATGACTTGTGAGAATTTTTCAATAGTCTTTTTACCAATATCACAGGGTAAAGCGGATAATGGCAGTTCATTCAGAGAAACTTCCACACGTGTTCCATTTTCCCCTATAGCGAGATCCTCTGGCAGCACGATTCTGCTCTCAAATCTGTTTAGCACGTCTTTTGCTTTTTCCATGACCTTTAGGTATCCTTTCTCTGAGAGGAAATCCCTGTATGAATCGCCAATATCAAAACCTTTTGCTAACAAGAAAAGATTTCCCATTATACCAGATGCTAAAACTGAATCTGCAATATTTTGCTCTAATACATACTCAATCACTTTTAGTGTATCTTCTGGTTTTGCTCCACCTAGCACGTAAACACAAGGTTTTTGTGCAGAACTACCTGCGACTTTCATCAGCGCGTCTAACTCGTCTTTCATAACATATCCAATCGCCGATGGCAAGACTGGAATGAAACCTACAAGCGAAGGTTGTGACCTGTGTGCAGCTGAGAAAGCATCATTAACGTAGGCATCAAGTAAGGGTGCTAACTTTTGTACCATTTCGGTCTTTGCTTGTTCCTCAACAGGTCGTTCAATAACCTCTTCTGAATAAAAACGAGTGTTCTCAAGGACGAGGATATCCCCGTCATTTAATTCGCTAATTTTATCTCTTGCCGCTTCGTCAAAAATACTATTTACAAATTGAACAGGGCGCCCTAGTACTTTACCAAGTACTTCAGCGTGTTGCTCAAGGCTTGTAAAGTCTGCGTCTCCAGGTCTACCTTGATGCGCCATTACAATAACTTTTGCACCACGTTCGACTAAATTCTGAATAGTTTTTGCGTGACGTCTGATTCGAGTATCGTCCTGAATTTTTCCTGTCATTGGATCAATAGGGGAGTTGAAGTCAACTCTAACTAAAACCCTTTTCCCTTTCACTTCAATATCATCTATTGATTTGATTACTTCCATATGTATCCCTCTGTCGTTAAGAGAATGTATAATATGATCTCAATAAATCTTGTAGAATATAAAAATATTAAAGTACATTTCGTTCTGAGGATGTCTTAATCTGAAGTTCCCTTTCTTTGAGCGTTGTTATAAGGATAAGATATTTATTAACCTTCGTTACTTGTAACTTCATTATCGTTTACTATGCTTACTTAAACTCTCGATTCCTGATATTTGAAGAATTATCACGTAAGCTTTCGGTCAATAATTTGAAAATTAATTGCAGTAAGGGAGAGATAAGCAATGCCAGAAAATTTCGAAGTACTGATTAAGCGCTGCTACCAATGCGGCACCTGTACCGGTGCATGCCCCTCTGCCAAAATTACCGGTAGATTTAATCCTCGCAAAATAATCGCTTACATGCTTCTTGGAAATACAGATAAAATGGTCGCAGATGATGTAATCTGGCTGTGTACCGCCTGCCATGCCTGTGTCGAACGTTGTCCAGAATTAGTCTACCCTGCAGAGGTGTTGTTTCAGTTAAAGAATGTCGCGACTTCAAACGGAAAATTTCCAATAGGGCTTAAAGAAGAAGCCATGCAAATTTATACGACAGGCACAACAGTTGCATATTCGTCCCCCATAGAAAGACGACGAAAGAAACTGGGACTACCAGAATTCCCAGCGGTTAACGTTGACGAAATTCAAAAAATAATGGAACTAACCGGTATTGACAAGAAACTTGAATTTAATGGATCAACTCTTAAAGAGCAAAAGGCAGAGCAGGAGGAGACGCAATGACAAGTTATGGCTTTTTTCTTGGTTGCATGATCCCCTTACGTCTACAGAACTTTGAGGCCTCAGTTAGGAAAGTTCTACCAGCCTTTAACATAGACTTACTGCCTTTGAACGGGGCGGGATGCTGCCCTGATCCTATCGGGATTCAATCGCTTGACCAAACGACATGGTTTTCTTTAGGTGCAAGAAATATCGCCATTGCAGAAGAAATGGGCTACGACATGCTAACTCTCTGTAATGGTTGTTTCGAAACGCTAAAAACAACTAATCATGAACTGAAGCATGATCCTACCTTAAAAGAAGAAGTAAACGCTATCCTCTCTCAAATAAATAAAGAATTTAAAGGGGACATAAAAGTCCGTCATATTGTAGAAATCCTCTTTGAAGAGATTGGGCCCGAGAAAATTAAGGATATGGTAAAACAGCCTCTTCAAAATCTGAAGGTTGCAGTTCATTATGGTTGTCATCTTATTAGACCGAGTGCCATCTTGGCGTTTGACGACCCAGAAAGACCTCAATCACTTGATGTGTTAGTTGAAGCTTTAGGCGCGACAAGCATTCCATACTTGAAGAAAATGGAGTGTTGTGGCACAGGAATTCGTAGCATAGACATGGATTCTGCATTGCAAATGACAAGACAAAAACTTATAGAGATGAAAAGAGTTGGCGCAGATTGTATTGTAACAGTATGTCCTTTCTGTTTCATCCAATTTGATGTCGGACAATTTCAGATTCAGAAACAGCTGAAAGAAGAATACAATATACCAGTGATTTACTACATGGAACTTCTTGGGCTTGCTATGGGACTCGAACCAAAAGAATTAGGGCTTGATACGCACCGAATTAAAACTAAAAAACTCCTTGAACGCCTTTTTAGTTCATAAAGATGACATTGCATCATAAAACACGTTATTGGTTGACGGATAAAAGAATTTAATTGAGAAAAAGCGAGGTTATTTCTAATGGGTAAAATTAAAATTGCTGCTCTACAGCCTTCATTACCACATGAAATGAAACCGATGGATAGGCTAAAAAAACAACTAGACATGTGTAAAGATGCTATAAAAGTTGAATGTGACTATATCTTTTTCCCAGAATACTTTGTAGGATTTAGTTACATCTGTGATTTGGATAGTTGCGAAGTGCTCGACAATGTATCGAGTTTTGCAAATGAGCACGGTGTATGGCTCGGCATTAACTTGAATCGCTATATAGACAAAGAAGAAAAGACAATACATAACTCTGTTATTCTAATAAAGCCTGACGGCGGTATTGCAACCATTTATAATAAAATGCACCCTTATTGCTCATGGGAACCTGCTGTAGTTAGATCTCAAGGCTATAAATTCAAACTTGGAGATAAACCTGAAGTATATGATACTGGTATGTGTAAAATTGGTCTTGGTCAATGCATAGAGTTATGGTTACCCGATTTTATGAAAATTTTAGGAGAGATGGGAGCAGAAATTGTTTATGTGCCCAGCCGTATGCCAATCCCCTACTTCTTGGAAACTGATCTTTTCGCACGAATCAGGGCCAGGGAAAACTGTAATTATGTCGTCGTTGGTGGTGAAGCCGGTAAAACCAAACCAGGGACCTATATTGCCGGACCTCAAATAGGCGACATAATAATGGATTTAACACATATTGGTAACCATGAGGGTGTGGTATATAAAACCATAGATATTGACTGGCTAAGGGATCAGAGAACTCACAGAACTCCAATATGGACTATACAAACAGATCAAGAACTTAAAAAGGCGAGGAAAACGGCAACGGACTACATTAACAAATTCTATGGGGAAGAACACCTAAACCAGTTCATTAAAGAATGGGACATGACATGAAAAGAAGGATTTTTTTGGATAAAAAAAACGATAGGAGCGTAGCTGGCTTAGAATTCATCTTCTTGTGGGGGTCGTCGTAGACTGAAAAGTGCTTCGTTGTGTTTCTTGGTCAATTGGTAGCAATCGTATATCCCATATAAGTACCAGACGAGTGTTATGGGAATTAGAATTAATGTCGCTCCAATGACCCACATTATAATGCTTATAACGATGAAGACAAGACCACGCTTTATTTTATTTACGTATAAATGCCCTAAGCCTGGAAGTAGGAGGGTTAAAATAACGCTTATAGCTTCGTTTTTACGAACTGTCATAAGT
>NZ_JAHPYX010000274.1:0-32267 GCF_019058535.1 Candidatus Borrarchaeum sp. | reverse complement strand
GGGTAGCGTGATCTGACACGAGAATGATATAAAGTTCTTCCCAGGCAATTTGATCAAGAAGCAATCCCACCATACAATCTATTTTTTCAATTATTTCCACCTTCCCTTCGAAATCTCCATCGTGACCTGCTTCATCGGGTCCCTCTATATGAAGCAAAACCAAATCGTGATCTTCTAGAAGATTTAAAGCAGCACTAGCCTTGGCATAAACATTTGTATCTATGTATCCAGTAGCTTCTGGCACATCAACAACTGTCATGTTGATAAATTTGCAAAGGCCTTTAATTAAACTAACTGCGCCTACACACGCTCCTTTCAAGTTCCAGTTATTAGGAGGGGCTCTTAAATCTGAAACATATCCTCCCTTCCAGGGAATCACCACATTTGCGGGAAATTTATTTTGTGTTTTACGAGTTACATTTATTGAGTGATCACGAAGTAGTTCATACGATGTTTCTATGAACTCATTTAAGATCTTTGTAGTCCTTATGGCACTCTTTGAATCCTTTACAGGTTTAATTATAGCTTTTTCACCCTCTTGCATGATCTTTGGGCAAATAACTTCTGAGGAACAGTTTTTGCCTCTTAAAATTAAAGAACCTCTAAAGTCTAGACTTTCTTGAAATAATAATTCAACACCATCAATTTCATTCAATTCTCTTTTGATCAAATCTGCTAGTACTCTAACTCTTTCTCTAATTCTTCCTGCACGTGCATCAATAATATCATACTCTTTGTTTATCGTTGCAAAATTGCATCTAAATACGATATCACCAATCATGGGGATCAGACCTGCACCTAAAGCTTCAAAAAAACCTCTTCCATTTTTAATTTTGGTATAGTCATATCCGAGCATAGAAAGATGTGCTTCTGCGCTCCCTGGGGCTATTCCAGGCGCTATTGCATTTAAAAGACCGTTGATTCCTTCCGCTGCTATGTAATCCATATTTGGAGTATTCGCCCATTCTAACGGAGTAAAACTTCGTATTTCCGATGTTCTATCCGCCATTCCATCTCCAACAATAAAAAGAAATTTCTTCATGTCTATGCGCTTCCAAAATCCCTTAAATCTTTTCTGTAAAGCCTTAGAGCTTATACTGTATCCAATCATTAAAGGAGGCTATTTCCATTTGTCAATGACGTTGGATTCTGCTCTGGATCTAAATACAAGGAGAGATAGAATGAATATTAGAGACCTAGGTTAATATATCCTACTTCAAATATATAAATATGATATATTCTCTGTAATCGCATAAAAAGAACGACATGCCAGAAACTTGCCATAACGTTTACAATGTCGATTCTGAAACCCTATGCGATTAAATACGACGTCAAGATTTGAAATGCTACTGTTCGATTGATTAAGAGGTACGATGAATGCAGAACATTAACATCTTGTCTTTATTTTTATTTTTTGAAAATGTTTTAAGAGCAGATCAGAGACTGCAAATGCTCATAACAATTTTCTTAGCCTTTTTAATAGATTTAACGGTAGGAGAACCACCAGAATCCATACATCCAGTAGTATTGATAGGAAAAGTGATTAGGAAGTTAAAGAATGCTTTGAAGCATCAAAATCCACGCATAGAGAAATTCAATGGTTTAATACTAGCAGTAAGCACAATTATAATCTTTGTAATTCCCTTACTTTCATTGTTAATGATTGTTCGTATATTTCTTGGAATATTGGCCTCGATTTTATTCGCGGCATACCTTCTAAAAACAACCTTCTCAATGAAGTTTTTTATCAGTTTAATATCTCCAATTGCAAACGCACTCGAAAGAAATGATATTGAGGACGCCAGAAACCTTGTATCACGTGTGGTTGGAAGGGATACGTCAATCTTAGATAGCAGGCTAGTTGCATCAGCAGCAGTTGAAACGACTGCAGAAGGGATACCTGATTCTTTGATCTCACCAATTTTTTATTTTATTATTTTTGGAGTATTTGGAATTGTAACTGGAATAATTGGTGCGTTAGTATTTCGAGCAGTAAGCACTTTGGACTCGATGGTTGGTTACAAAGATTCCGAACATATCAATATAGGTATGGTTTCAGCAAGATTAGATGATGTTGCGAATTTCATTCCTGCTCGTCTTTCCGCATTATTAATCGTTATTGCCTCTGCTCTTCTTAGAGAAAATTATAAAAACTCATGGAAAATAATGTGGAGAGATGGATCTACAACAAGTAGCATTAATTCTGGATGGGTGATGGCTGCTGCTGCCGGTGCGCTTAATGTTCAACTTGAAAAGCCGGGAAATTATTTGCTTGGGGATGCTATTGAGGTTGTGAACACAAGCCATATTTTTCGAACCACTAAAATATTGAAATTTACGATATTACTCTTTATATTGTTTATATGCTTTCCACTCATCCTTTTTAGTCCATTTGTCAGCCGTCCATTGCTTAGATTTATTGCTGTATCAATAGCATCGATTTTAATGGTTTATATTTAATGACCTTTATAATATCAAAAAGCTATATTTGTGATAAAAATGACACCAGATATAGAAGAGATCAAAATTGATGGAATAACTGCTGAGATTAACGAAAATGCCATTATAATTAACTCAGATATTCCATTGAAAACTTTAAGTTCAGCAGTTCTAAATGGGGGACTCATTGAAAGTCGAAGCATATTGAACTATCAAGTTCCTTTAGATTATTCACATGATGATCCAAAAAAGGACTTAAAACGTGTTTCTGAGGCATTTGATCTTAAACCACCAGTAATTGGGCTGATGACTGGTGTCAATATTAAAAATGTTTCAATTAAAAACGAAATGCGTAATAACATATCAACATGTGCAATAATAACAGCGGGGCTTTCTAATCCTGCCGCTGCTGGAGATTATATTCCTATACAAGATTTCGGTACGATAAATATTATTGTGTTGATTGATGCTGATTTGACGAATTCTGCATTAGTAGATGCAATTAAAACAATAACTGAGGCAAAAACCTTAGTATTGCATGATTTAGATATAAGAAGTCCCTATTCGAAACATTTTGCGACAGGTACAACGAGTGATGCAGTAGTTGTTGCATGTACAGGACAAGGCGGAACTTATGAATATGCTGGTACTGCAACCAAAGTGGGTTATTTAAGTGCCAGAGTCGTTATAAAGGCTTTAAAGATCGCTCTAGAGAAACAAGAGGGAATTGTATAGCGGAGGCGAAAAAGCTGGCATTTAAGAAAATTAAGTATCTATTTTCATTTCTTACAACTTTGCCTGTTAAAGGTCCTGAATCCTTTGAAGAAATAGCAGATGGCTTCTACATTGCACCATTTGTCGGCTTTATAATAGGCTGTCTCGCAGGTCTCTTAGCTTATATTCTATCTTTAATTTTTCCTCCTTTACTTACTGGAATACTAATTTTGGGATTTCTTTTCCTGATAACTGGATTACATCATACAGACGGGCTATTTGATTTTGGCGATGGTTTAATGGCACATGGAGATCCGGAAAGACGACTAGAAGTTATGACAGACCTAAGAATTGGTGTAGGTGGGATAGGATTAGGTTTAATAATACTAATGACTACATTTCTGTCTATTTCTGAGATAATTAGACTCTCCAGTCCATTTTCCGCACTTATTATTCCCGGATCATTTCGTGTTAATACGTTCCTAGAATTCTTTCTTGGTATACCTATGATTATACAAGCCTTAATTATAGCTGAAGTTTCAGCAAAATTGTCTATGGTTATGATAGCAGCAGCAGGAAAACCCGCAAAAAAGGAAAGTATGGCTTTAACAGTCATTAAAAGAATGAAAAACAAAGGCAAATTCGCAATAAGTATAATTCTTTCGCTACTGTTTCTAGTTCCTTTTCAGTGGATTGGAATAATTGGTTTGTTTACTGGAATACTAGTAGCACTTTTAATCAACTCTATATCAGTTAAACGATTCAATGGGATTACAGGGGATGTAATGGGTGCAACAAATGACATTTCACGCGTAGTAACTTTGTTATGCATAATAGCAATCACCGAAATGGTTTGTCCGTGTGCATTGGGCTTTAGGATACCGATCTAGCCAAAAGTGAGTAGAATGAAGGTAACTGCGTTGATAATGGGAGGGGGCAAAGGTACTAGAATGAAATCTAAAGAAGAAAAAACATTAATTCTATTGAATGGCAAGCCAATAATCTATTGGGTTATCGATGCGATCCACGCTGCTAAAAATGTTAAGGAAATAATCGTAGCAACTAGTTATGCATCACCACAAACGAGAAAATATTTACATCAACTTGATGTTAAGATCATAGATACTCCAGGAAAGGGATTCCATGAAGATATGAAACATGCAATCCTTACTGAACAGATTAAGGATCATGTCTTGGTAGTCGCTGGAGATTTACCTCTTCTAACAGGAGAGTTAATTGATATAATAGTTGATTATTATGCGACTTTGGAAATCCCGAGCTTGGCGATTATGGTTCCACTTGAAGTTTTTATAAAACATGATTTAACGCCTTCGATAATATTTACCATTGATGAAAAACAAGTAATACCAGTAGGTGTAAATATAAATGATGGAAGTCATATTGATAAGAAGGAAATAGATCAAGAAATCATGATTGTCGAAGACGTTAGATTAGCATGCAATGTGAACACCTTGAATGACTTATCTATTGCAAAAAGTCTTTTCCAGCAACTACGAAAATTAAAGTAATGAGTCTTTACGCTCCTTTGTTTTGTTAGAAAATGAGATGTTAAGAATCTCTGCTATGGTAGGGGCTATATTCAGGATGTTTCCGTTTTCATGGAATCCTTTAGATAAATTACTCCCAATAAGCGATAAGAAAATTCCCATATCAGAAGACGAAAGGGATCCATGAATTGCTTTTGCATAGTGAGAATCTGTAACTCCTCCCTTAAAACATACAGTAAGATCGCCGATGTCTTTAGTAACAACATAGTATGGACTCAGTTCGTGAGGGCGTGCAACAAATTCAACTTTAGATCCAAAAGAAGACAGAATTTTGTGTTGAATCTCATTGATGAGTGAATTTGATTCAGAATACAAATAAGAGAGTCCCCCATTTCTAATTATAATTGCAGAGTTATCCTCAATCGGAAGTGTTATTCTCTCCGTAACTTCTGTTGACCCATGGTCGCTCATTATAAAAATAACTGGAGAGTCGTACTTATTCATAATGTATGAAAGGAGTTCTTCTATAATTTTTTCCAATAATGGAAGATGATTATTAACTTCTGCTGAATCCTTACCATAATAGTGCTTTAAAAAGTCTAGATAAGGAAAGTGAAATAATAATAAATCACTAGCATCATTTTTAATCGCTTGTTTTGCTAATTGCATAACCCAGATGTCTGGATTGTCGACATATTTTTGCCCGAGAGGATCATTAACATCGTCAACATGAAAAGAATAGGAATCGTCTATCTGTTCTCTTATCCAATAGGGTACCTTCGATAAAGGTACTTCAAATGGAAATGAGGCAATATCCTCATACTTGATATAAGTAGGTTCTAGGATTATGTCTGCACCTCTGCCACAGATTCTTCCTACGGCAAAACCAGTGATCATCATCGTTCTTAAACCATTTTTACTAGCTATTTCAAAGATAGTTTCTGTCGCTATCGCATTTGGATTCCAATTTCTTACGTCCTGAAAAAGCATCTTCTTTTTTTGAGTTCTATCATAGAAATTACCGATTATACCATGTTTATTTGGCGGCAAGCCTGTGAGCATACTTGAAATTGACGAAAATGTAAGCGATGGAAAGATTGTCTGTGCATTTGGAAAATGCATCGCGTTATTTTTCAGATTGGATAACTGCGGACATTTTTGAAGATCATTATGAGTCAAACTATCAATTAATATGATAAAGACCTTATTTTGGTTCATGAGATCCATTCCAAACGCCTATAATATAATATCTAGCTAGTTCTTTCACTAACACCTGCATCGGCAAAAGTAGCCATCTCGTTGAGAATTTTTATGCTTGCTTCGACTAATGGCATGGCTAATGCGGCACCTGTTCCTTCACCTAGTCTGAGATCAAGATTTAAAAGCGGCCTTTTATTAAACGTTTCTAGAATGATTTGATGGCCACGCTCTACCGATAAATGGGAGGCAATGAAATAATCTTTTACATTTGGCTGTAATTTATATGCTACTAGAGCCCCAGCACTAGAAATAAATCCGTCTAGTAAAATAGGTATCTTATGTGCTGCTGCTGCTAAAACCACACCAGTAATGCCGCCAATTTCAAAACCTCCAACTTTCGATAATACATCAATAGGATCAGTAATATCAGGAATATGCTTCGCCAAGGCTTTTTTTATTACATCGATTTTGTGAGCTAGCATTTCATCGTCAATACCAGTTCCCCGACCTGTTACTTGTTCAACGGGTGCTCCTGTAAGGGCAGCTACTATTGCAGAACTTGTAGTTGTATTGCCAATGCCCATATCTCCACAACCAACTATATCAATACCATTCTTAGCCTCTTGCTCAAATACCTCAATTCCCGCTTCAATAGATCTAATTGCCTCATCTTTAGACATAGCATGGTCTTCAGCAAAATTTTTTGTGCCATAATTGATTTTCTTATTGATAATTTTGCCAGAAGCTTCATTAAGATCGGCTGCAACCCCCATATCTACTACTACGACTTTAGCATCAACATGCCTTGCCAATACGTTAATGGCAGCTCCACCTCTCACGAAATTGTATACCATTTGTGGTGTAACCTCTTGAGGATACCCCGTAACGCTTTCTTTGACTACTCCGTGATCTCCTGCTAGTACAAAAATTACTTTCTTCTTTATCTTATATTCCTCATTTTCAGTTATCGTCAATACATCTTTAGTGATTTCTTCTAGCATTCCAAGAGAGCCAAGCGGTTTTGTAAGAGCATCTAGACGTTTTTGCGTTTTTGCTTTTAATTCATTCTTAATTGGTGAGATTTGATTTAATGTTTTCTTCAATACGTCCATCTTAAACCCTCATTAAATCTTTTTGACAACTCCAACAATTCTATAGCCTTTACTAGGACCAAAGGATGCTCATGTGAATCTATAATCAATTGAAACCTTCCTTAGTTTTTTACAGGATAGAGACCACATATTTTGCAATAATTCTTATTCATTGCAACTCCTCCACCACATCTTGGGCATATTTTTTCGTTATCATTAGGAGGAGGTATCTCCCCAACCGTCTCACGATATATCTTGAAATAATAAGCTTGTTCTTGACTATCTAAAGGAACAATCTTGGACAAATCATTGAATTCTTCCGTCTCAATACAAAATATTGTACTTAGATTTGTACTTCCGCTTCCTGCTTCTATCGGATACTTGGGCCTCCATACAACATCTGGAGATAAAATCTCTTCAAACGCTTTTCTTAGTATGTATTTTCCATGAGTTATTCCTTTACGTTCTGCTATTTTGAGCTCAGCAGGAATCTTAAGTGCTAAATCTATTATTCTTTCGTCAAGAATAGGCTGGAATACCCTTAATCCTAAACTTTCACCTATAGGCTTAGCAGAAAAAGACCAACGTTCTACACCCTCAGTTATCCATTTATCTACATCGCAGGGTTCTAGTTCAAACATGAAAGAATAGCCTGCGAAGAGTTCATCGCCTCCATCACCGGTGAGGACTGATTTAACACCAAACTCTTTTAGATATTTCAAACCGATATAGATTGTTATGTCATTTCTAATTTCCATTGGATCGAATGTTCTAAGCGTTTTAATTACATATTCTGCAGCCTCAGCAGCTTCCTCAAGGGTAAAAAGTTTAACAAAGTTTTGAAATGAAAACCGGTCAGCAACTATTTTTGCATAATAGAGATCAGGTGCGTCGCTATCAGAAAAACCAACTGAAAGAGTAATCGGCTTAAAATATCGGCTAACTAAAGCTGCTACAATTGAAGTATCAAGACCACCTGAAAGCAGGAAAGCATCGGCATAATAATCTTGAATGACTTCATTAAAAACTCTTAAAATTTCGTCTGTATACTTCTTTATACTATGTTCTTGCAAGTGTTTTTTACCCCCTACTAGATTACGTTAAAATCCTCTATCTCAAGAAGCAATCGGTCGTCTTTCACAACTTTTTTGCTCGCTACTATTTCTATACGCCGCTGGAAGAATGGACCATTAGTTACAAGGGTGTGATATTCACCATTTTCGCCACACAAATCGATTTCTCGACTTCTGAGGTAATCTATAAATTCCCAGTTAAGGGGATGTCCTATCCAGTCGTCATGTATAAGATCAGATTTAACGCTGATAATTTTGGCTTCAAAACCATTATTTATGAATTCCATTAGTAGATTTTCGTATTTTTGCTTCCATAACGGTTCAAAAACATCGAGTTCAGCTTCTTCACAAACCTTCTCGACCCAATCTCTGTTTTCCTGAAAATCTATGTCTCCAAATACTCCGCTTTCGATGCCTCTATTCCTCAGTTCCTTAATTCTTCTCTTAAATTCTCGTTCATAATCTTCCCAAGAAGCCCTCCCATAAACTATTGGAATTCCAATTGCTTTAGCTTGTGCATCAATAATTTCTTTTCTTAAACCATGACCTCTAGACCGTAAACCGTCTTCGTCAAGCATGTTAAATAGGAATTCAACATGTAAACCGGTTTTCAGAGCTCTAAATAACGCCAAGCTACTTTCTTTACCACCGCTCCAAGAAACAAAAACTCTCAACGGATTTCACCTTCTTTATTATGAATTTACTCTATTGAATAATTTGATTAAGCGCACCTAAGAGGCGTTTATTCTCTTTTTCAGTTCTTATTCCAATTCGAATATGATTATCACCCAGGGGCTTAAATGACGAGCAATTTCTTACTAAAATGCCGAGTTCCCTTAGTTCCTGTTCAAGACGAGTTCCTGTTAAACCAGTTCCACTAACATCAACAAAAAAATAATTTGCATCTGGTAATTCCGTCTTAAGCCCTCTTATTTTTGCTAAGTTCTCCATAAGAAATCTTTTTTGTTTATAGAAGAGTTCCTTAGATTTTTCTAGATAAGATATATCCTTTAAAGCCGCAATTGCTGCTACTTGTGCTAAATAGTTTACGTTCCATTCAAGTTTGGCGCGGCTCATATATGAGATTAATTCCTTAGATCCTATTCCATACCCGACTCTAAGTCCTGGTATAGCAAATATTTTGGTGAGCGAGTGAATTACAAAGACATTTGTATGTTGTGTAACTCTGATGGCATAACTTACACCTTTTTCTGTGCTGTCTATGAAAACTTCATCGAGAAAAACGAGAACCTGTTTTTCATTAGCGTCTTCGACAATGCTTTGAAGTTCATCTGGCGGCATCAATTTTGAAGTAGGATTGTTTGGATTGCATAGAAAAATCGCTTTGGTTTTATCGGTTATTTTTGCAATTATATCACTTGAATTAACAATAAAATCAGGAGATTTCAATTCTACAAATATAGGAAGTGCGCCCATGAATTCTGTCGCAACCGTATATTCGTCAAAAGTCGGAATGGGAATAATTACTTCGTCGCCCTCTTCAAAAAAAGTCTCTGCAAATAATCTTATCAGTTCATTCGAGCCATTCCCAACTATTAGATTTTCCTCATGTAGATTGTAAATCTTGGTAAGTTCCTTTTTAAATTCTGTCGAATGAGAATCTGGATAATGAGAAAGATTATGCAAATTTCGTCTTATCACTTCTATAACGGATTCTGGGGGTCCAATAGGGTTTATACTAGCACTGAAATCTATTAATTCTATTGCTTGTACATTGGGGTTTTTCTTATAGTGCCAAAACTTGCCCCCATGAGTGCTTGCCTTCAATTCTATTATAGATTTACGCGGTCGCATTATTTCACCCTTAATAAATATAGATAAAAAGAAAGGGCAATAATATCATCATATTGCCTCTTTCACTTTAAGTCCGATCCTATATCCAATTATACCTGCAACAAATCCAAAAATTACACCAACAATTACATTCAAAACAATAAACACGCCGTAGGGTACACCAAAGAAGAATTCTACAAATGCGACATACTCAGGATACGTAATTGTTAGCAAACCCAGCTGGAACGGATAGAACACAATTGCTCTTAAGCATGCTCCGATGCCTGCTTTTAGAGAATTATTAGGATATCCACCAGTGATATAGAAGAAAGCCTCTATTAATGCTCCAGGTAAAATATCAGATGCTAGACCGATTACTGAAAAAATATTTGGAAATAAAACTACTTCAAGAAGCCCATGGAGAAAGAAGATAAGAAAAACTGTTCCTCCCTTTCTTATTATTGTAGCTGCGAGCAGTACAAGAGTCATCGCTAAGAGTTCATAAACTATAACGGATACTACCCAGCTAAGCGGGGCCGGTATAGCAGCGAGCCCAATAAACCAAATTTGTTGCACACCATACCAGACGCCAACAAAAATTGCAATAACAACTAAATCAAATGTAGCAAACCGTTTGAAAAACCCTTTTTCTTGCTCAGTTTCCATTGTCACTGTTTCACCTCCTTAGTTTTTCATACTACTATTTGCATTAACTCTACGCTAATATTCTGAATAGAAAAGACTTCAATCAAGACAATAATAGATAAAGCAACCAGAAGGACTGAAAAAACCAACATGAGATAATCTCTACTTCCTAATTGAAGGGTCTCCATCGTAGTTGGATTTTTTGTAGCTCGAAAGCCTCGTGCATCTAGAGAATACGCTAATTGCATACTTCTACGTATCGAATGAATAATTAAAGGCGTAAACAATCTTTTGATTGATTTAATACGCCCTATTATACCACTTGTTTCAATTCCCCGAACATTTGCAACTGCTGTTAACTTCTTCCATTGTTCAATTGCGAGTGGAATGAAACGAATCGTAATGATTACCATGATTGTTAGCTCATAAGGACAACGTAGTTTTCTAAGTGCACTCACCATTCTACTGGGTTCTGTGGTAAGGGAAACCAATAATGCCATTGAGACTAATGATAATGTTCTGAATGAAAATGTAATTGAAGCAAGAAGAATCTCGGTGTAGATTCCAGAACCACCTATTATCGGAATCACTGCGGGAATTACTTCTATGTACGTTAAACGTTCTTTAGGCGCAATTCTTGAAAATACTGTTGAAGAAACAAACATAAAAGCAAAAAGTAACGCTATACTTTTAAAAAAGTAACTAACGGTCTTAATAGGTAACTTTGCAAGTAACCAAGCGCAAAGAACGGCGATAAATGAAAGAAATAGAATAAGTGCATCGTGAATTGTACTTATTAGCATCAAGAAAGACATCGAAGTTATCAACTTAACTCTAGGATCCAAGCTTGATGAACTAAAATTTATACTATTCTGCACTTATCTCGCCCTTCTCAGTTTTCCATTATTGGTAGTTGCACATTTTCTGTCGGAAATTGCCTAGAATTATTTTGTGCCATGTTTTGGTTAATGTGAGTTTCCATTATTTTCCCATTTTCTAATAAAAGTACTCTATTTGATATTGCACTGAGAAATTCCAAATCATGTGAGATTGTAATTAATGTGTGTGTTTCATTCAATTCTTGAGCCAATTTGATGAAATCTTGCTTATGCTTATAGTCTTGTCCAGTTGTAGGCTCATCGAAAATCAAAATATTCGGTTGTGATACTAATAACGAAGCAATTGCAACCCTTTCTCTTTCCCCATAACTTATTTTAAAAGTACCTTTGTTATCGTAACCCTTAAGATTCAATAAATCGAGGGTTTCGTTTAAAAGCTTGTTTTTCTCATCCTCACTCAATCTTTGAATCCAAGGCGCGTATAAAATTTCATTTGAAACCTTGGTCGTCAGAATATTATCGTCTGGGTTTTGAAAGAGCACACCGATTTTCCTTATTGCTTGTTTACGTTTATAACTCCCGATCAGCTTTCCATCAATCATTATAGAGCCTTGTTTTGGCTTAAGAACGCCTGCTAAGATAAGTGCAAGAGTCGTTTTTCCAGAACCATTCTCACCCATTATTCCCAGGGATTCTCTTTCAAAGATTGAAAAAGAAATGTCAGTTAAAACGGAGTAATTATTATAGGAGAATGAAAGATTTTCTACTTGCAAGATTTTAGATCCATTAGTAATATTGGATTGTAGTGAGGGGTATATGGTCGTATTCAAAGGCTGTATTCCATAAGTGTTACAAAATTTTGTGTCTGTTAATATTTGAGGATCATCTGCAACTATTTCTCCACGATTTAGAACGATAACCCGATCGGTAATTTTACTAACTTCTTTTGTCCTATGCTCTGCAATTATAACAGTGATATTTTGATTTTCGCTGATTTGATCGATTAATGCTAGTATTTTTCTACCTGTTTTAAGGTCAATATTTGAAGTGGGCTCATCAAAAACCATTATAGCTGGACGAAAAGCAAGCATAGACGCAATACAGACTCTCTGTTGCTGTCCCATTGATAGTTCTGTCAATGGTTTTTCGGCAAATTTCTCCATTTCTACTGCTTCAAGTGCAAAATAAACCCTTTCTTGTATTTCCTCAGGAGGCAATCCTAAATTCTGTGGACCAAACGCTACTTCATCTTTAACCTTTAGAGAAAATAGTTGGGCCGATGGATTTTGGAGCACAACACCAACTTTATTTTTTAAGTGATAGGGAGGTGTTCTTTGGAGATTTTCACGTCCAACAGTTATATTGCCTTTAATTTTTCCTTCGGAATAAGAGTGCGGTATTAATCCGCTTATACATAATACTAATGTTGACTTGCCGCATCCGCTGGGTCCAACAATTAGTAAACGCTCACCTTTATTGACTTTCAGATTGAAATCCTTCAAGGCAGGTTTCTCTGTGTTCGAATAACAATAAGAAAAATTCTCAACATGAATAAGCGGATTCATTTTAGTAACATCAATCTCCTTTAAGGTAGTTCTTCATCTCCATATAGACAGATGTCATACACTCCAACCAATAGATGGTACTTTACGTAAGTAAAGAGGTAGGCACTTTAAAGGATCAAAAGGAGAGATAGAATTTGTAAGCATGAAATTGTAAAAGATACCTACCTAGGGTAGGTTATCCTACCCTAGATATATATAGTTTTCGATTGTCCGCGCACGTATCCATTAGATGATTTATGTCGAAAAATAAACCATTGAATTTATTACAGATTTTACTCCAATTTTGTAGGTACAATTCGATCTGGTTCCATTAAAGAGGATTTCGCCGCGTAAAACGGTCTATTGATAGGAATCTTTCCTAGAAATCCCCTTTTTTTCATTATTTTTCAATTTCAAAACGGTTTCGTGCCAATATACAGTGTTTACCCCTCGATAGGTTAAAAAATACTTCATTTTCTAGAGATCCTATCTTTGTGAGGGATATACATAGATTTAGCATACTCTCTTGTAAAATCTGGATCAAGCACAAGTTCCAAATAACGAACTTTTCGGCCAATCTCCTCTGACATTTTCCTAGATTCTTTGGATAGAAGTGCCATCCTTGCACCGGTTCCCGCAGCGTTCCCTACCGATTTAATTATTTCTATAGGAAAGTTAGGAATCATCCCGATAGTGATGGCTGCCTCTGGATCTACATAGCACCCAAAAGCGCCAGCAATAAAAACATGCGCAACATCATCAATTTTAATTCCTTTATTTTTTAATAAAAGTGCGGCTCCGGCATGCATTGCTGCTTTAGCTAGTTGCAATTGTTTTATATCTTCTTGAGAAATAGCGAGGTTTTCTTCAAGAACTGTTTCATCTTTCCGCAAGAGTATAAATTTAGACTCTCCTTTTTTGTCGACAATCCTTGGAGTGGGAAGAGAAACGTTTATACGCCCTCTGTGATTTATAATTCCCGCCTTAAACATTTCCGAAAGGGCGTCAATTATTGCTGAACCACAGATACCTCTAGGTTTCGCATCATCTATTGTTTTATAGGTGACTTCAAAAGTTACAGGATCGATTTTTAAGCGTTCAATTGCCCCAGTCGATGCACGTATTCCATGCTTGATATACGCACCTTCAAAGGCGGGCCCTGATGCACAAGAACACACAAGTATATCATCTTTATTTCCAAGAGCGATTTCTGTATTCGTACCAATATCTAAGGTCAAACATATTTCATCAGATTTGTATATTTCTGTAGCTAATATTTCAGCGACTTTATCTCCTCCCACAAAGCCCGCTATTATAGGAAGAAGGTGAACATTTCCATAAGAATATATATCAAGTTTCAACTTTTCTGTGGGAATATCCAGCGAATTTTTCACCACTGGAACATACGGTGCTATCGGTAAATAATCAGAAGGGATACGTAAGAATGTATGATGCATAGCAGTATTTCCGACCGCACAGATCTCATAAACCTCGTATAATTTCACCTCTGCTTTTTCACAAAGTGACTCTATGAGTTGATTTATTCCTTCAACGATAATATCAGACATTAAATTTGGGTTCTTTGTTGCAAAAGTGATTCTTGAAACAACATCTTCTCCATAAGGGATTTGCGGATTCATAATAGAGTCAGCAGCCATCAAACTTCCATTATAAAGATTGATCAAATAGGCAGCAATCTTAGTAGTTCCAATATCTAGTGCTACCCCATAATTTTTCTCGAATGTCATCCCACGCTCAATATCAATGATCTTTTGGTTATTCCAAATTGTTACGGTCACAACCCAATCTCCATCTCTTAAAACGTGAGGAATCTTTTTGAGAATGTTAAAGTCTATTCCAATATTGTGTCCAAGAATGTTATGAACTTCATCCATAATTCGCTCTGCATCAGCTCTAAGATCCTGAAGAGCTGGTGGGGTCATCTTCAACACTACTTTCTGAACAAACGGATCAAATTCTATAGGAACTTCAATACCTTCAATCTGAAGCCGTTGTTTTCCAGTTCTGCTGTTTATTGGTATTTCTACAGTGACATTTCCTTTTGGAACTGTGCAACACGCCAATCTGTATCCTTTTTGAATTTCTAGTTGAGTGAGAATTCTTTTTTCATCATCGGTAATTAGGTTGACAGCATTTTTTTCTGAATTTATTATAATCTTACATTTACCACATATTGCGGTTCCTCCACAAATAGCTTGAATATCTATGCCTCCCTTTATTGCGCCTTCCAATATGGTTTCGCCGTTGGCGATGGTAACCCTTTTTCCATCAGGTTGAAATGTTATTTCACTTTGATTCATAGATATATGCTCCGATTATGTATTATTTAGAATATTCTGTAAAGAGGATGGTTCTTGGTTCTAGTTTTTATACGATCTTCTCGCATTGCATATGCAATTATTGCATCAGTCATTGCGGCTGCAGGAAATATTATCTCTGCATTTTTTATTGGACCATATAGGATAAAATTGGCTCCTGCATTTTGAAGAATCGTCACACAACCTGTCATACATGTTTTCTTTGCATCCATTCCATATTCCTTTAGGCGCGTCCATTGCAGAAGTTGTCTGTATGGTGATCCTCCAGCCGGTAGGCCAAACTCTTCTTTAATTAAAGGGATTGCTTTAGCCACTAGGCCAACACCTGGTATATCGCAAGGTGACCCATCGATTAACGTATTTTTGACCCCTGATCTCTCTGCAATTGTTAAAAGACCTTCCTGACGCGAGGTCCCATTTAGTATTTCAACTCTTCCTGCTGGCTTGGGACTCGAGAGATTAAAGGAGTAGATTATAGCAGAGTCCACCCCTGCCTCTTTTATAGCCATTAATTCCTCTTCTTTTGTAAAATAAGCTATGTGATTATAAACAATTCTATCACTTAAACCTACCTCTGCAGAGTGTTGGACGGCCGAAATTTTTACATCCATCTGGGGACTATAAAGCAATATAGGAGCATCGGTGAGATTCGCTACAAAATCAATATATTTACAAATGGCTTCAGGGCTTGTACCTACAACATCTATCATTATAGGGTTGCCGGTTTTTTCCGACAACTCAGATTGTTTTTCTATGAATTCTTCTGCTTTCTGCTTGTCGAATGCCCCTGTTTTTTCGTTTTCAACGATTTTATCGCCGTGATAGAAGATTGTTCCAATTAATACAGTAGGGAGTTCTCCTAGCTGTCCGCCCACTTCAACGTTTCCTATACGAAATACTTTCTGTTCATTCTCAAATTTAAACACGCTGTTCTACTCCTGAAAGAAGAAATGCTTTCCATTAGGGAGTTAAAGACATATTATCTCCCAATTCATCGTTTTTAAACCTAAGGACCTTGTTGACTTTTAAAATGATTTAGAAAATCTTGTAAAGTGGGTGTTCTCTAGTTCTCGTTTTAACCTTATGTTTTCGCATTGCATATGCAATTATTGCATCAGTCATTGCAGCTGCAGGAAATATTATCTCTGCATTTTTTATTGGACCATATAGAATGAAATCGGCACCTGCCCTTTGTAGGACTGTCACAGAACACGCCATACAAATTTTCTTTGCAAGTTTCCCATATTCCTTTACGCGTGTCCATTCTAGGACAGCATTGCAAGGAGCACCTCCTGCGGGTAGGCCAAATTCCTGTTTAATTAGTGTAGCCGCTTCGGCTACTAGTCCAACACTTGGCACGTCAAACGTTGCTCCATCTATCAAAGTATTTTCGACCCCTGTTTTCTCAGCAATTTTTAATAGGCTCTGATCGTTTGATTCTTTTCCATACAGCATTTCAAGTCTACCTTTAGGCCATGCATTAGATGGATTAAAGGTTAAAAGTAACGCGGATTTAACACCTACCTCTTTTATTGCTGTTAATTCCTCCTCGTAGGTCTTGTACCAAATAGAATTATAAACAATTCTATTGAGTAAGCCAACTTCTGCAGCGTGTTTGATGCCTTCGATTTTTACATCCATAAACGAACTATCTACTAATATAGGAGCATCTGTGAGATTCGCTACAAAATCAATATATTTACAGATAGCTTCAGGACTTGTGCCTACAACATCTAGCATTACAGGATTACAAGTTTTTTCCGACAACTCAGATTGTTTTTCTATGAATTCTTCTGCTTTCTGCTTGTCGAATGCCCCTGTTTTTTCGTTTTCAACGATTTTATCGCCGTGATAGAAGATTGTTCCAATTAATACGGTAGGTAACTCCCCTGGCTGTCCACCCACCTCAACGTCTCCTATATGAAAAATTTTCTGTTCATTCTCAAATTTAAACAAATTTATCACTATCCCTTGACGTTTACATATGAGTTCACGTTAGCTTATTAAAGAAAAATATTACTCTACTCTATTTTTATAGTTGAATACTATAGATTTATATAAGTTGTCTTTGTAGGAATTCATGATAAATTCGTTAAAAAACCTGGGATATGGAAATTTTTGAAATTAAAGTTCCGCAGTTCTAAAATGAAAAAAAGGCCATGAACACAGTATTTATAGCTGAAAGTGACAAAAAGTGAGTCTACATTACTTGAATCGTAGTATCTTAATTACGTAAGTTTATTAATTGTATATGATCCACAAAAAGTTTATGAATCGTTAATGCAACAACTGCATGATGAGAAAAAACCTTATAAGAGATCTAAAGGTGGAAGTTATGGAAATTGCCATAGAGTTTTCAGATGAAGAACTCAAATTAGTAAAAAAGTTACTAACGAGTAAAAAAGATAAGCGTCCAACAAAAGAAATTTTAGAGGAAAAATTTCGTGATTATAAAATAGGTCTGGTTTTTAGTGCACACCACAAACTAAGTGAAATTTGTCCAAAGTGCGGCTCAATTGAGACCACACAAGATATGGATTGGAACTCGATTGACGATGGAAATGGAAAAAATATAATATTTTTAAAATGTAAAAATTGCAGTAACAAATTCAGTATTATTTGGAATCCTTTTGAAACAGATCCCCCCTCATGGTAAGCAAAGAAACAGTACTTGGTCCTAATGAATAAAAAAATAAATGGAGCACTTGTTATGAATAGTCTAAGGGAATCATTGAAAATAAAAGTAATTTTCTCAAAAGAAGAAATCGAAATATTCAAAAACCTATTAGAAGGGAGAAAAGAAATACGCCCTCTAAAAAAGATCTTGGAAGAGAAAATAACAGAATACCAATTAGGACTAATTTATAATGCAAAAGTAATACTGAATGATGCCTGCCCAAGCTGCGGGTCACTAAACACAAAAGAGGATCATAATCGTCCGCCGACACTCACAAAGGGTGGAAATTTTATAATATATCGCCAATGTTGCGAATGTAACACAAAATTCAGTGCACATTTTATACCATCCTTCGAAGCTGACTATAGTATTTAAGACCTGTCTTTCATTGTTAAACATTTCTAGAATGCGTCTTCACGCAAATCGACTTTGTGAGGTATGTAAAATAGTTTAGAAAGCAAGATCAAGAAGGAAACTCAATGATCGAGAGGAATTTTTCAATAAGATTTTCTTTAATAAGATAAATACATACTCATATCGAATAGAAGGGAGATATATTGTTAAAATTTGAAAAGCCACAAGAAATATTTAGAATTGGTAATGTTGAGATCGGAGGGCAACCTGGAGAATTGCCTACCGTATTAGTTGGAAGCATATTCTATTATAAAGATAGAATTGTTGAGAACCAACATCAAGGTATTTTTAAGAAGAAAGAAGCACTACGAATAATCAATAAGGTAGATACCATATCCATGAAGACAGGAAATCCCTACGTGATAGATATAGAAGCAATTAGTAATCGTTCAATTGAAAAATTCATAGACTTTGTTTCGGAAGTAACAGAGGCACCCTTTTTTATAAATAGCACTAATATCCCAGTCAGGCTACATGGTGCCAAGTACGTAAATGAAAAAGGTCTCCAAAATAGGACAATCTACGCTTCTATAAATTTCAAGGTAGAAAAAAGTGAAATTGAAGTGCTAGAACAATCAAAAATAGATGCTGTACTAGTTCAAGCATTTAACCCTCAAAACCCGTGGTCTAAAGGAATGATGAA
Organism: Candidatus Borrarchaeum sp.; assembly: GCF_019058535.1. Classification (NCBI taxonomy): domain Archaea; kingdom Promethearchaeati; phylum Candidatus Borrarchaeota; class Candidatus Borrarchaeia; order Candidatus Borrarchaeales; family Candidatus Borrarchaeaceae; genus Candidatus Borrarchaeum; species Candidatus Borrarchaeum sp. Next base: position 13,347 of record NZ_JAHPYX010000274.1, on the reverse strand, counting down.
GATTATGAGAGAGGGACTCAATGGAGAAGGACTTGTAGATATGGTAATAAAGGCAGGAATAAAAAAACCCCTCCTCTTTGCAAACATCTACGATGTACCGAGCATTGGTATCGGTGGAGAAACTGTCTACATGTTAAAAAATGAGTTTGGTTTGCCGAGTGGTACAGCTCCGGTGGGTGTAGTCGGTGTATGGGGGAAAACGAAAGAGGCCAAAGAACTATATGCGCAAATAACCAGTATTTGTGGCGCAAACGCCGCAGTTTTCTCAAAACTCATGGGATCAGATTATATACATTACGGTTCTTTGAAAAGAGCCGCAAAAATTTTTCCATCAGTTGCCATGATTGATGCTATAATAGCTTATAATGCAAAGTTATACGGAGTTGAACCAAAGATAATAACACCTGCCTTACAAGATTTTTTTGATACTCCTGACAAAACAGTACCTCCGAAATACTTGCACGCTGAAAATTAAAATAAGAACATATAGGACGATATCGAGGGAGAATGTCTATTCAATATGCACGACTTGATACGACATCTATGGTTCATCTTACGAATTGAAAGAGATGATGCGGGAAAGAATTAAGTATAGTTTATTGAGTAGACATTTTGGATGATGAAAAACCTCTTTTGAGATGAAAAATCTTTTATAATGACGTGTCTTTTAGAAGACTGTATATTTTTTCTCGTGATCTTTATACTGTGGCAAATGGCTCGCAGACAAAAAGCCAGGCAATTGTCGCCCTATGGCATCGGGGGGGATCTCTTCTTTCTTTTCCTTTTTTAAATTGAGCATATCGTCAATCCTCAAAATCGATATAGCTGTCTCACACGCTCCTTTGAATATTGCTTTAGTAACTGCCAATGGCATAATGATACCAGCGTTCATCATATTATCAATTTTCTTACCTAACGCATTATATCCATACCACATATTGGCAGACTGTTGATGTTCCGCAATGAGGAAAGGTAGAATATCTAATGAATTCAACCCTGTATTTGTCACCAACGCTCTTGGAATGCAAAGCAGAGCATCTGCAAAGGCTTTTACAGCAAATTGTTCCTTACCGTGAAATTCTCGTGAAAACTCTGTCAGTCGTTTTTTCAATTCTACCTCAACAGCCCCGCCGCCAGCAACTATCTTATTACATTTGAAAAGATTTGCTGTAGCGTAAAGAACATCAAGCACTGTTTTTTCGACATCCTCCATTATTTCTTTCGAAATGCCACGTATTAATATACACACTGATTGCGGGGTTTTGCATCCCTCAATAACAACAATTTTATTATCACCAACTTTTCTCTCCTCAACCAAATTGGCTGATCCTAAATCCTCTTCCTTTAAGTCGTCAAGATCTCTAACTATATTTGCATTACAAGCCTTGGCAACCCTTAGTATAAATTTTTGCTTTGCAGCCCATCGATATAGTGTTACAGCCATAATTCCAGCTCTGGCCAGAAAATATGCCGCCAAATCATCAATACGTTTTTCACAGAAAACAACGTTTGCACCTGCTGCCTTTATCTTATTTACCCAATCTTTTAAGATCTGTGCCTTCTTATCTATGAAAGGTTTGATTAATTCTGGATTATTTATTTCAATCTTTCCCTGAACTGTAGGAGGGTGATGTTCAAGTTTTTCTATCTCTAAAGGATGAGTAAGAACTGCAATCTTCGGATTTTTGACGTGCTTCGGCATTTGTGGATGAATCAATTGTTCATCCATAACCATTCCGCGTACAAAAATTGAATCGTTAACGGTCTTACCAGGTTTTTTAACGATATGAACCAGATCAATATTAGCAATCCAGTTGTTGTCTCTTTTTTCCTTGATTCGTTCAATAACATCAAGAACGATATCTGTTAATACTAAACTAGCCTTTGCACCCAGTTTGGTAGACATGATGGTATAGACTACTTTTTTGAGAATCTTTCTATCAGCAGACTCTATTTCTACTGCAATCTCGTCCAGAATCCTAAGTGCTTTCTTTAATGCCTCCTTGTATCCATGAATAATAATTGAAGGATGTATCTTATCGTCTAATAGTCTCTCTGCGCGTTCTAGAAACTCGCTTGCTAATACAACGGACGAAATAGAGCCATCACCCGTTGTATCCTTTTGAGCGGTTGCCAAATGGATCAGAATCTTTGCTACAGGATGCCATATGCTCATTCTTTTAAGTATCGTTGCCCCATCACAAGAGATAATGAAGTATTTGAGACTATCTACAAGGAACTTCTTCGAACCGCTAGGACCAAGACTTTTCTGTAGAATAGCTCTAATTATCTTTGCGATCAAAATATTACTCTTTACTAACTCTGAGCCATTTAACTGACTTATACCTTCTCTAATCAGTGGAGAAGTCATTAGTGCAGCATCTATGTTTGACATCTCTCTCACCTATGCTATTCTTACTCGAAACTTAATGATTATCATACCGATCAATGAATCCAGTTCTTTTACTTATATTATTTCAGAAATCACTTTGCTAATGACTCCATATACCTTTTTGTGCAAAATCACATTTTTGAAAGATTTTAAGAATGTATTTAAGACGTCATTTTACATGTTTGTAAATAATTTACTTGGAACTAAGCCATAGATTGCACTTTCCTTTGATTTGCAAATAAAGGATTAACTCACTTTGGCTTTAAGCAAATTTCAAAAAGATTCTATAAATTCACAATATATAGAGATACAAGTCTGGGAATGAAACGAGGAGTTATTCTCGAAGAGCTGGAGAGGCAGCATATATATATACTTATGCGTTGGCAAACACCAGAGTTCAAAACTGTTTTGATCCTCCCTTTTAATTTTGAGGATATGTACATTCATTGATAGGTTCATTTGAGCAAAGAGCAATCCGAGGTGGTAATTGTCTACTATCAAATGTTATAAAGTTTTTTACTCGAACGAATACGCCAATAACTCAAGAGGAATTTTGTAGGGATCGTCTCTTTGCAAGGCTTAGTGTGATTGTACATGCATATACTACGATTTACTTTTTTTTCTTCTTTTTTTAAATGAAAGTAAACAATTCTGAAATTCATCAAAAGATTTTTTGGAAATAATGCCGATTAAATTACCATCGTCATCAACCACACAAAGCCTGTTTATCGTAGTCCTCTCGAATTGGGACGCAATATCAAAGACTCTATCATTTGAGAATACGGAATATATGGACGACACCATCACATCTTTTGCTATAAATTCGCAAGGATTCTTGCCTTCCGAGATTAATTTGACAATTACTCCTTCGGTAATAATACCAACAGGCTTGTTCGAGTTTATAACAAGAATGCTATCAACCTGATGGCTGATCATTAATTCAGCAACTTTTGTTAAGTTATCTTCCAGATCACATGTAACAATATCTATAACCATATCAATCGCTAAGGGAGCGATCTTATTAATTTCTTCACTCATTTTCTTCACCATGTTTTTAGGTTCTTCCTAATCAAATTAGATCCGATTATTTTTTGCTGTGAATGCCGGAAAAAGAATTATCAATTCCTTTAAAAAATAAAAAAGGTTGAGGGGAATTGTCAAAGTCGCTAGAAGGGCTTTGCAATTCTTTTTATTTCTGCTGTGCTTTCCGTGGGTTGAAGCGCCTCTAAATCAATTGGAAATGTACCGTATTCTTTTACCTTTCTGATAAGGTATTTGAATCTTTGCATTGTACATGCAGGTGAAACCGTGTCCAGTTTGACAGGTACAGAGCCTCCTCCTGGTGCTGTATCTCTTATATGTCTTCTTACTCGTTCATCTAAGATCTCCAAGGCAGCATAATTGATGGTTTCAGCATCGGTTCCGACAACCCAGAGTTTCTTGTTTTTCGCAGATATTTTTTTTGCAGCAGCTAAGTCAGCTATTCGTGTATCCATCCCATACATGAACACAATGAATCCACTATTATCCATGTAATGTTGCCAAAAGTTTTTCCAGTCATCAACAGCTTCGTAAAATCTGAATACGCCCCAGTTGTTATAGGGTGTTCTCTTTATGACCTTCATAGCAGCTGGCATTGCGAATTCTTCCCAGTTCTTTGTACCGATCAGCGGAACGTCGCATGCGGCAGCCCACATGAAAGGAAATAGTGTTGGTGCATGGGGCTTTACAACTTCTTCGTATTGAAACTTACCATAGTCGGTCGCTAAATCCACGTATAAGTCTAAGACTTTCCACAAGAATTCAGGATCTCTGCGTGCCCATTTAATAAGTCTTGTGAATCCCATAGTCTTAAATGCGATGTCCCAAGGGGTAGCTTGGAAGTAGAAGGGTGTAAGACGACCGGGTAAGGTCTCAAATATTGTCTTCATTATACCAGCAAAAAATGGTCCTCTGCCCTCTGTACTTAAGTCGGGTACTCTTAATTTGTCAAAATCTGCCTTCTCTTTGATTATTTCTCCATCTGGTGCTACACAGGGGTACGACGTTGTTGGACGGAGGAGTTTGCACCCTAGTACTTCAGGCTCGATGTTGTATACATCAAAGTCAGCCTGTGGAAACTCATGTTCCAGCTTGTCTACAACCCAATATTGACTCGCCACGAGTTTTTTATAGCTATAGCAGCACTCAAGTAAAGGAATTTTTGAGTGGTGTGAGGCAAACGTTTCCATAAGCCCAGTAGGCCCAGGTATTCGCCATTTAGGTTCTTTATAGGTTGCAAGTCTTGCTATGGCTTCAGCAGGTGTCTCAGGATATTTATCAATTCTAGCCTTGATTTTTTCTGTGTGTTCTTGGATTCTCTTTTCCATTTCTGGCTCTGTCTTTTCCTCGTATACTTTCTCACCAAATATAGTTTCTCCAAAACCCATTTTTTATACACCTCTATTAAACTGCTCCTATTAGTCTTTTACACTCGCGTACAGCATCAGCTGCATCTCTGCCGAATCCGTCCGCATTGTATTGAATTAACATATCACGATATGCGCCAGCACCACCGATTATATATTTTACTTTGTCCCTAACACCAGCCTCAGTAAGTGCCTTCTCAATTGCTGGAAGCTCTATATCAGCTGTTGATGTAGAATAGGCGGAAGCCCCAATTAACTCTGGGTTGTATTTCTTTATTGCCTCAACGAATTTTTCAGGATAGACATCTGAGCCCAAATCAATGACTTTAAATCCAGCACCTCTCAGAAATGCACCAACAAGGTTTTTTCCGATGTCATGAACATCTCCTCTAACAACTCCAAGAACTATCGTCGCAATAAAATCTGCGTTACCACTTTTTTCCAATTCAGGAAGGACAATATTCAGGGATTTTTTCGCAGCTTCACCAACCATCATTAGATCAGCAATGAAGTACTCTTTTTGCTCAAGTCTTTTCCCTGCAACTGTCAAGCCATTTTTCATCGCATCGATGACTTCCATTGGCTTTGCACCTTCATTAACCGCACGTTTTGTCAGCGCTTCTGCATCGTCATCTTCGCCCTCAAGAATAGCGTTTTCTAAGTCCTTTAAAGTAGACATTTTTTCTATCTCTCCTAGTTTTGATCCATTTTACATATTTTTTGGATGAACCTCTATTTTCAAGAAGTCCATTTAAGTTATAGCGAATTATTATTATAGTTTTAATATAAAAAGTTTATTACTTAATAATAATTTTTTTGTATTTATGATATAATTTATTATAATTATGAATATGCTTTTTTCAAATAACAATTTAATACATCCAATCCTGGTGTTTCCTTTTTACGAAAAAATCGTACTATGAAGTCGGTATTCTACATCGGATCGATATTCATTCGGGCGAGCCCTTCAGGGTATTTTAATAAAGAATAATTTTCTTACAATTAGTTTATAAGCTCCGCGTAGTGTAAAAATATAAGAATGCCAATATTAACGGAAAGAAGTCACAGGTTACATTCTGCATGTGAAACTGGCATAACAAGAAGGATCCTTTGTCAGTTGCATATTTTATTTGAGCTCCTGCAAATCAACCAATTTCACTCTTTAAAGGATTAATGGAATCGTGAATTCAAACATTTTAAAAATGTACTTACCTTAATACTTATAAATATGGATTAGATTTTTATTATAATTAGTTTGTATTTCCCTAATATAATATTTGAAAACGAGATTATATAGCGGAAACTATTATTCGCATTATCTATAGAGTGATTGCAATGGACGTATCGATACTCAAAATTAAGGAAGACCTTTTAGAAAAGGTAAAACTAGCAGTAATTGATGGCAACGATATTATAATCGGTAAATATATATTAAACGTATTGAATTCGAACATTCCAAATCCATTTGACTCTATTATGACCGTTCTTATTGAAGGCATTAAAAGAGTTGCAGATATGTACGAAACAGGAGAATGTGAGCTGCCAGATTTGATACTAGCGGGGGAATCACTCAAAGAAGCACTTAGTATTATAACAAATAACGTGCGCGACCCCTCTAGTTTTTTACAAATAAAAAAAGGAAAAGTTATCCTAGGAACTGTAGAAGGTGACACTCATGATATCGGCAAAAATGTCGTTGCAGCCATGCTTCAAGCTAATGGTTTTGAAGTTATAGATCTCGGACAGAACGTACCACCTCAGATATTCGTCGAAAAGGCAGTAGAAGAAAAGGCGAATATTATAGGGGCCTCTTCATTTATGTCAAGCACTAGAAATTCTCAAAAAAAGATTTTAGAAGAATTAGAAAAGGTGGGACTTAGAGATAAAATTATTTTTCTCATCGGTGGGGCTGCGGTCTCAAAAGATTATGCCAAAACGATTGGTGCAGATGGATATGCGAAAGACGCTTTTGAGACAGTTGAACTGCTTGAGGGCTTGGTTAATAACCAAAAGAAAATTACACCAGAAAAAAATCACAAATTATTACTTAAAATGGAAGAAAACAGAAAAATGATTGAACAATTAGCTGATCAAGTCAAACAGTTTCAAGATATTATTGGGAAGACAACTAGTAGAGAAGTGAATGTTGATAAAAGTCGCCTTTTAATTTCGCAGAAGTTCATAAATGTCAAAAATATAACGTTTTCAGAAGAAAAGGTTTACAAAATATTATCAAGTTTGTCCAACAAAGTTCGCTTAAGGGTTCTTATGGCTCTATGGCAAAAACCTTTACATTTTTCCGAAATCGAAGAAGTCATATCAGTTAAAGGCGGTCATCTTCAATTTCACGTGGGAAAATTAAAAAACGAAGGATTAATTGAACAAAAGAAGAACCGAGGAAAATACTCAGTTACTCAAAAAGGCAAAAAAGTAATAATGATAACAAGTCAATTATCATCGCTTGAGAATTAACACACACTTAGAATATTCTTGGCAAGAGTAAGTGACATCCTCCCCAGCCGTTCGGCTGGGGCTTACAGCTTTCCATCGTGGTCTCGTTCCCTCACGGGAAGCGATGTTTCGTCTACTTCTATGGGCTTACGGAAACTTACCAGGTTGCACACGCTGCTCAATCACTATCCTGCCCCTTATTCAGGGGAATTTCTTGCGATGCTGGATAGCGACCTCATGCACGGGCTTCCTCACGCTTACCCCTGTCACTACGCTGACTGGTCGCTTATGGGAGGATATGCCTCCACCCCAGTCGGAAGGGGACTTCCCGCCGCATAAGTTAAAAAGTAAATCGCCAAAAAAAATCAAATCGAGTTTCGTGTGGGCTTATTTTATTAATCATCTAATTAGTTCCAGCGTCTATTAGGCAATTTACAATGTGGCTGAATGATAGGATATAGACCCCTTCTACCTGGGCAGTTTTCGCTGAAGGAGGTATCTACTCGCCTTTAGACTGTGACAGTTCAAAAAGAAATAATATGTGCGTAAGGATAGTTGAGTGATATCTAAACTAAAGACCTCTAAAATCAAAAACATGCATTTACTCATTTCTTAAACAGTTTAAACGAAGCAAGATTGCCTTGATAGAGAAAATTCTCCAGATACCCTTGGAAGCGATACGAAGATGATCGCATAGTGAATATAGAGAATTTTGCTGGTTTCAACGAGAGATAAAAATTATTCAAAAAAATTGAAGTTTTTAAAGCAAAATGTGATGAATCGTGATTATATCAATGCCAGCTTTGACCTTTGGCTGGAAATGAACATATCTCCTGATAACAGAGCAAAGGGGCAAAAAATTGCTTATGATTCATCAAATATTATATTCGCAGTGTTGGGTAAGAGATTCACCGCTAAAAGATTTCTTTCGGTATTCACAAGTTCTTGGACAATATTGGCAGGCAAAGTATTCTTCTGGTGTGGCCGCGAAAATGCCTGAAAGTGATTTTCTAGGTATCATTAAAAAACTGGGCGTAAGATGAACCCCTATAGTCCCAGTCGGATTCAAAATCTGAAAAATAACCTCTTGTTGCTTGATATCAAAGAGTTTACCTGTTCCAGATCCCGGAGTAAAGTTGGATATTGTGCTTCCCAATTTTTCTTTCATTAAAGATCTGACGTAGGCAGCTGCTTTCTCTACTGCGTAATCTGCTATACACTCCATGATAAATCCTCGAAGTATGCTACTTTTAGTTTCTTCTGAAGCTTTTTTTTCCAGTCCTGGTCCAATTGTAACTATATAGGGAACTACTGTTTGATTAACTTTTAATACTTCACCAAGGATCGAACTCTTTAGAATGTATTCGCTTTCTAATTGGATTTCATCCTTCTTAATACTAGTCACTTTTAATAAGGTGTATACTGTCGTAGGTTCAATCAATCGACGGCAGTCCTCTATAAGCGGTACTACTTTCGTCTCCTTCATTCTTCTGTTTTTTAGAGTTCGTATTAAGTCCCTAGCATCTAAATCAATAGGTATGAAATCAATTACTTCCACGAAAACGCCTCCTTAATTAAAGCAATTGTGAGTTTGTGGCGGAAGTTCTGTATCCCTGGAAGTAATATAAGAATATCGGGTCTAAATAAAAGGAGTCCGTTTTCAATACCCGATAAAACTTTATAACAATGTCACATCCTTTTGCAAGAGACTTGAGGGACACCATACTCACTTTGTCGATAGTCTCTAGCGCATTATCCAATAGGCTTCTCAAATTAGTAAGATTTGCTTTCTTCTCTTCTAATTGCAACGAGAAGAATTTCTGAGAATTCATCCACAGACTCAAGCTCGTGGCTTTCTTGAGGTGTCTCATAAGAAAAAATAGGTACTTATTTTGAATAATGAAGGTAGGCACACCCAGGATCATGTAAAGGAGAGATAGACTTTATCAAAATCCATTGGAGGGATATGCCTACCTTAGGTGCGACCACTTCATTGCTGTATAAAAGTCTTATTGTACAACATTCAGCAATCAAATCCTTCTGAAATAAGTTACAATTTAGTATGTTTTCTGCGTCGAAGTCGAAGCGAGGGGCATCGATAATAAATTTGAAGATTATAAAAGAGAGATATAGAACAAAATGGGTGATACTAGAGGATAAAAAAGACAATAAAAATCAACATATTGCAAAAACTTACGTTTTAAGATTTCGTTCATATTCATTCGATTTGTAGTTTACTCAGGAAAATTTTATATCCATAAACCTTAATATTACATCTCTACAAATTTTTTATTAATGTACTAGAAGTTTTATATAAGTCTGAAAAACTTGTGATATTTGAAGAGCACAATTATTAGAAATATTATCTCACAAGAAGGTGATATTACATTTGATAAAAATCTCCATCGTTAAAGCGGGTAATATCGCTACGTCAACAGTTATTGATATTATTTTAGATGAACGAGCTCATAGAGAAGACATCATGATTAGAACCTTTGGCACTGGCTCAAAAATGCAATTAGAGTATATTAAAGAGGTTGTAGAAATTGCTGTTGCCATTGATCCCGATTTACTAATTTTTGTAGGACCAAATATTTCCTCAAAACGGAATATAGAAACTGCAAATATCTTAAAAGAATTAAATATGCCAATTATTTTGATAGGAGATGCAAAAGACCTCAAGATTACTGAAATACTAGATTCATTCAATATCGGTTATATTATTTTGGAAGGCGATCCGTTACTTGGGGCTAAAAGAGCAATACTTGATTCTACAGAAATGGTATTATTTAATGCTAATATATTGAAAGTGCTTTCAGTCTCGGGAACAATCCGTTTATTGCAACATGAATTGAATAAAGTAATCACTAGTCTGAAAGATAAAGGAATCCATCTCCCTAAAATAATAGTGAGTTCTGATCTTGCACTGCAATATGCTGGTATCAAAAATCCCTACGCTCATGCAAAAGCAAAAGCCGCCTACGAAATGAATATCCTAGTCCACAAGTTAAATTACCAAGGTTGTTTTGTTCTTAAGAAGAAAGATGAATACATCCCCTGTGTAATTAGTGCACATGAATTGGCGGAGTCCGCTGCAGACCTGGCGCAAACAGCAAGGAATATTGAAAAAATCAATGATTCTATTTTAAGAGATCCCCATGATCGATTTGGACAAATATTGAAAAAGACAAGTCTCTATGAAGATTTATCTGTCATTTAAATCGAGAGCGATGTAACTTCAAACCAATCGCTTATTTCTTTGTTAATAAACGTTTTAGAAGTTAGTAGAATCTCAAATGATCATAGAAATGTGTTAGATCTTTTAACGAAAAAATAAGTTAACTAAGCACTTTTATAGGAGTTCTGAGTATTATAGAATGACTAAAGTGACATAGACGACAAGTAGTTTTTACTCTAAGGGATTAGTATGATAGAAAAATTTGACATTATCATCATAGGTGCGGGGTGTGCTGGTCTAGCTGCTGGGATATACGCTGGGCGTTTTGGATTAAGCACTGCGATATTTGATAAACAACTTCCTGGTGGTCAGATAAACCTCACGGATGTTGTTGAAAACTACCCTGGATATGAAATGATATCAGGACAAGATCTATCAGAGATAATGGTGAAGCAAGTAGAGAATGCCGGTGCAAAAATCTTTGAATTTGAAGAGATTCGTGATTTAGATCTCTCGCAACCAATAAAAAAGGTAGTTAGTGAGATGGGAGAATACGAAGCTAAGGTTGTAATTCTTACAACAGGATCAAATTACAGAAGATTAGGTATTCCTGGTGAGAAAGAATATACAGGAAAAGGCGTGAGTTATTGTGCAACGTGTGATGGCCAACTTTATAAAAAAAAGAAGGTCATAACAGTTGGGGGAGGAGATGTCGCTGCAACTTATACAAGATATCTTAAAGAAATTGACGTTAATGTGCGTTTAGTCCATAGAAGAGATCAATTACGTGCTAAAGAATCATTGCAAAAGGATTTAGAGCGTCTTGGTGTCGAGATTATCTGGGATACTATAGTTACAGAAATCTTTGGCGATGATGAAAGCGTTACTGGTGCGAAACTGAAAAACATCAATACAAGTGAAGAAACAAAAATGGAGCTGGATGGCGTTTTTATCCATATCGGGAGCCTGCCAACTAACGACTTATCCAAAAAAGCGGGTATTGAACTTGACGAGCGTGGATACATTATTGTCAATAAAAAGAATGAAACAAATATACTAGGAATTTATGCTGCAGGAGATAATACTGGAAGTGAAGCTCAGTTAGCGATAGTAGTTGGTGAAGGTGTTAATGCCGCTATCCATGCCTATCAGTATATAAAAGGGGGATGGAATGGCTCTTGAACGAAACTACTACTAGATACTGGCTTCCTATTTCACAAACAATACTTGATTTCGTTAAAGGTGCTTTTATCATTAATGAAAACTGAACAAAGAAATCATTTCGAGCTCAATAGGTATCTTGTTCACATTGGTGACCAATATACTCGCCGCTGTACTCTTTCCTTCTATGTTCACACTTACGAGGGCAGTATTCACACGTCACATAATCATTAGGAGTTGCAGCAAAAACTCCTGAGATTGATTTTTTGGGCAACATTAAATAAGTTGGCGTAAGACGGACTCCGATTGTATTTGGATCTATGATCTTAAATAATACTTCTTGCTGATTGATATTAAAGAGTCTACCTGTACCTGTTCCTGGTGAAAAATTGTTTATATCGTTCCCTAGTTTTTCCTTAGCTAGAGAGCTTATATAAAGCCTTGCCTTATCTAAAACATAATCTGCTATCTGTTCCATAACGAATGCTTTAAGGATATTAATCTTTGACTCTTTTGATGTATATGTTTCAAGTTGAGATCCTATTGTAACAACATGAGGAACAATTGTTTGATCATTTTCTACTGAGTCTCCAAGGATTATACTCTTTATACTGTATCCATTGTCTACTTGGATCTCGGAATTATTAACCTTGGTTACTTGCACGAACTTGTAAACAGCTTTTGGCTCAATTAGTTCTATACATTCATCTATAAGCGGTACAACATCTTTTTCTCTTATCCTTCTTTTACCTAGTGTTTCCAGTAAATCATCAACATCCAATTCGAAAGGGATAGGATCGATTACTTCCATGGCAACGCTCTCCTTAATTTACATAAACTCAATTCATTGTAGATGATATATTGCCAGTGACATATAACAATTTCGATATAACAGTTGAGGTTGATCAATTCATTTAGGAATATATCAAAACCAAAAAGATTAGTAAAACTTTAAATAATGATGATGAACGACATCTGAGATGAGGCATTTAAATCAAGAGTCATTTAAAATTGAGGGACCTGTATTGCCAAAATACTGCAAAATCGTTTTACAGCCTAGTGGGCGTCGAGGGACGTTTCCCTGCGAAACAAATCTTCTAACTGCAGCATTAGAACTTGGTGAACCCATTGAATCGTTATGCGGAGGTAAAGGCTCCTGCGGAAAATGCATGGTTTTTATTAATAAGGGAATTGAGAATATTTCTGATTTAACTGATATCGAAAAGCAGATTTTAACAGAACAAGAAATCTCACAACACTATCGCCTTGCCTGTATGACAAAGGCTATCGGGGACGTAGAAGTCACTGTTCCCGAAGAAAGTCGACGTAGAGAACAAGTAATTCTGACTGAAGGTCGAAAGACTGATTTCACCATAGATCCGACTGTTAAAAAATATTTCTTAACCATACCTTTACCATCATTAGAGGATCTTTTGGCAGACCAAGAAAGACTTGCAAAGATTCTCGCACAAACTCATGGCTTGGAGAACTTGACCATCGATTTCCCTTTGGTTAAAAGATTGCCTAAATTGCTAAGAGAAAACAAGGGAAAAATTGCTGTAACTGTATGGAATGATCAGGAAATCATTGATATAGAGCCTGAGAACGCCTCAAAGAGTTATGGATTAGCCATAGATATTGGCACGACGACTGTTGTTGTCTACCTACTCGAACTCGATACCGGTAATCTCATCGGAATAGAGTCGATGACGAATCCACAAGTCACTTTTGGTGAAGATATTATCTCTAGAATATCC
>NZ_JAHPYX010000273.1:0-39322 GCF_019058535.1 Candidatus Borrarchaeum sp. | reverse complement strand
TTCTTGCAATGGATAGTTCTTGAACCCCAATATTCACTCGTCATTTCAGGAGTTCATATTCATCATTGGCAAATGGGTATAGCACTCGCCTTAATTTCTCTTATCGGTATAGCTTTTTCGGGAGAAAAATATTGAATTCAGTTTAAACTATCCCTTTTTAATCTATATTTTAAAGCGCTCATCAATATTAGGTGCAATAGCATCAAAGCCTAAACTTTCTTCAATTTCCTGCGCAAAAAGGGTACAAGAATCATTATCGCCATGCATACAAAAGACTTTTGGAGCCCCTTGAATATTTTCCAATAGTTCAAGAAGACCAGTTCGATCGGCATGTGAAGAAAGCTCGAAATGCTTAATTTGTGCTTCAATGTCAACAAATTTCTTCTTATATTGAAATTGTCCTGTTTTTAGTATCTTGTAACCGGGTGTCCCTTCAACCTGAAAGGAAACGAAAAACAATCCATTGCTGGGATCATCATAGAGTTTTTTGATGTAATATTTTACTGAACCACCCGTTAACATTCCAGCTGGTGCGATAATTACACTTGGTAAGTCCTTAGAAAGCGCACGATCTCGATCTTTTTTGTTTCTGACGCTATGAATCTTTTTTAATGCATCTAGGAAAAGATTATAGTCTCTAATGGATTCTGGGTTTGCCGTGATAATTTGATTTACGGCTCGGGCCATCCCATCAACAATGCAGAATGCATCAACTGCATGTTTTGTAAGAATACACATGATCTCTTGACTACGCCCTACAGAAAAAGCAGGAATACAAATCGTTCCGTTCTCTTCTAAAATATTTTCTGTCGCCTTAATTAACTCCAGTTCTATTTTCTGTCGATCAGAGCGAAGTTTTTGTGAATAAGTACTTTCGATGATTACTGCGTCAAGTTCTTCCTCAAAGAGAGATGCACCGGTTAAAAGTGCGGTATCTAAATCGTTGAAGTCGCCTGTATACAGAATTCGTTTGCCATTGCATTCTAAAAGAATAAGAGAACTGCCAGGTATATGCCCTGCGTTAAATAGCTTGAAACGAAATGAATTAGCCTGCATCCATTTATCGTAGTCGAGTGGAGTTGCATAATGCATCATACGACCAAGTTCTTGAGCTTCAAAGGGGATATATTTTCCTGAGATACGAAGCATATCTTGAATTAAAAGTTCTGTTAACGCTAGAGTCGCACTTGTGGCAAATAAGGGTGGTGCTCCTGTTGAATAAAAGATAGGGAGACCACCAGAATGATCGATATGCGCATGCGACAGAAGAACTGCATCAAGACTTTTTGGTGATACATGTTCTGGAAAACTGGGACGTCGTCTACCATTCTGAAAGAGGTATACACCGTAATCGAAAAGAGCGCCTCTATTATCATCGTTCTCGACTAGTACACCTGAACCGCCTATCGTTCGACAACCGCCGAGAAATCTAACTGTTAAAGCTGATATTATAAAACCTCCAAATTAGAAAAAACCCTGTGCCACGTAAAGCGAAGCATCTTTGGGAATTTAAAAGTCATTTTCCAATTCGTACTGAATCTTTTAAAGATTGCTATCTTATCCAATTTTCTATACTTTTAAACAGAAAAACATGTCACCAAAAACCTTAAGAACCTACTCTATACGATATTAGAGACTCCTTAGCAACATAATTGTGTCCTCTTAATATCTGAATTAGTTGAGATGAAAAATGAAAATTGCTTGTTTCTGCAGTGAGTTCCCTCCACTAAGGGAGCGGTCTTTAGGAGTTTATGCAAGAGAAATGAGTAGAAAATTCCTAGAGGTAGGTCATGAAGTCACTGTATTTACTACGAATCCAGACGGCTCTTTTTTAAGCTCTGAAATGTGGAAAGGAATAGAAGTACATCGCCCTGAGCTCATAGATATACGTGACATGATCCCAATGTTTGTCAGCAGTGATCTTATGCAGTCAAAAATAGCTCTTCATGCTTTTGCAGATATGGTATCTTACAATATCCTGGCTTCAGGGCAGTTAATCAACCAGTTGGTGTATGAAGAGAAAAGAGAATTTGATATTATTTCTGCCCATAACAGTGATGCAATTCTTGCTGGAATTGCAGTAAAAAGACAATTAGACATTCCTCTAATTTTTCATGTACATTCTACAGAAAGAATACGCGGTACGGGACGTGGAAGTATCACTATTGAATCCATCGAGAGACGAGGATTAGAAGTTTCGGATGCCATAATTGTTCCATCTTATGCTGTTCAAGAAGAGTTGCTAAGGATGGGGTTAAAAGAAGAAGAAAGAAAAAAAATTTTCGTTTGTTGGGATGGGGTTGACGCACAGACTTATGCACCCTCAAATAGCGATGAGGCACTAATTCTGGAACTTCGTGAAAGATATGGAATCAATGAAGGCGACCCCATGATTTTCTACATTGGCGACTTTTCTCCATCTGAGAATCTTGATGCACTTGTTAAAGCTATACCTGACGTAATTAATGAATTTCCACGTTCAAAATTCGTATTTTTAAGTGAAGATGTTTTGTCTACAGAATTAAAAGGGAAAATTGAATCAGAACTACGAGGAAACGTCATAGTGAGAACAGAATACGTTACGGAAATAGAGAAAATTGCCCACTATGTGGCTGCAGATGTTGCCGTATTCCCATCCACATGGAAACCATTTGGAAGAGCATGTACTGAAGCTATGGCCTGCAGCACACCTGTTGTTGTTGGAGCTCAAGGTATAAGTGGATTAAGAGAGCAGATAGTGTCTCATGGTGAAGGACATTGTGGGTATCATGTGAATCCTTATGATCCTAAAGATGTTGCCTGGGGGATTAAAAATATCCTAAGAGACCCTGATCATACGAAAATCTTAGGAGAAAATGCACGAAAACGGGTACTGGCAGAATTCACATGGGATAAATGTATAGAAAGAACTATACCCATATACGAAAATGTTCTGCAAAATTACGTTAAATAAAAGCATTAAAGGGTAGGCAACTGTTTTTTTGAATAATTAAAATGCTTTAGGTTTCCACGGATTTTTTTGGTATTCACTAACAACGCGTTGGTATACCCGAGTAGTATGTTTTGCAATTCTCTGCCAATGATATAATTTCTGTACTGTCTCAAGTGCATTTTTGCGTAACGAACTCGCTAATCCAGAATCACTTAATAGAGAGATAATTGCTCTCGCTAAAGCACTAGAGTTATTGACAGGAACTTTCAATCCAGTATGACCATGATCAATGATTTCAGAGAGACCGCCAATATCTGAAACTATAACTGGAGTCCCTGCAGCCATAGCTTCTAAGGCAACAATTCCGAAGGGTTCGTAGAAGCTTGGAAAGACGCAGGCATCTGCAAGAGTAAACAATTTTCGGACATCACTATCCTTTTCGACAAAACCTGTGAAGAAGCACTTATGAGCGACACCAAGACCATATGCAATGCGCATGTATTGTGCACGATAGTATCCATCTCCAACGAAAATAAATTTTGCGTTGGGCATACTAGCTATAACTTGAGGTATGCTTCCGACTAAAACGTTTACGCCTTTTTCTGGCACCATCCGTCCGACAAACAAAACGATTTTTTCTTGATCTGTTGCATATGTTCTTCGAAAATCGAGATCTACAGTAGATTGCGTGTCTACGCTTTTGAATTCTTTGGTGTAAACTCCGTTTGGGATTACATCGATCTTATCTTCAGAAAGAGCATATGCATATTTAATTTGATCCGCCATATAACGGCTACATGCAATTATTCTCCAACTATCGAAGGATAAGCGCTTTTCAATTGCATGAATCATTCGTTGTCCATCATCGTGCAGTCCATTTCTTCGTCCAAGCTCCGTGGAGTGGATAGTCGTCACTAGTGGGAGTCTAAATCCATGCTTCAATTCAATTGCAGCCAGGCCAGAGAGCCAGTCATGAGCGTGAATAAGATCAACTTGCTGCCCTGAAGCATGTAATTCAGTAATGACTTCAGCTGCTTTTTCCTGCATTGTCTGTTGCATTAAGATAGCCCATGTAATGAAGTCAGGTCCAGGGAATGAATATGAATCATACCTGTGAACGTTCACGCCACCAACGACTTCAGTCTCTTTTGTACCTGGAAAGTCGGTAGTTATAACGTATATATTGTGACCTAACTTTGTCAAAGCTTGACTGAGGTCAGATACATGCGCAGCAAGACCACCAACCTTACGTGGTGGAAACTCCCATGATAAATGAATCACTGTTAACGGTTTCAAAGATATTCCCTTGACTATAATCCTTTATTGTTTCAATCATGGGAATTCAAAGAATTTAAGCATTTATGTGGAGGAAGATGAAAACAAAAAATGATTAAAAAAACTTCAAATCTCTTATTTAACGTACAGAAATGGATTGATCTTGTTCAACTATTTCGTTATAAATTTCTGCGGTTCGACCACTCAGGGCTTCATCTAAACTCATTACACAAATTTTGTCTTTGGATACACCATAGACATCGACAATCCCGTCCCTCATGAAGTTGGAAAATACTATTATCTTTGAAGCCGCTTTTACTCCTTTTCGTTCTATAGCCTTAATGGATTCATTAAATGGCGATGTCGCCCCATGGCTTCTATGATCTTCCAGACTATAGAGTGTTAAGATGAGAGGTTTATTAAATATGTTTTTCAAAGAAAGTCCTGCTAGGACAGTTATCCATTCGTGGACATGAATTACATCTGGAACAACAGGGGACTCATGAAAAATAGACGCCGCCACACGTTCCAACTCAGTATTGAGAGTGGCATAGAAGGTTATTGTATTAGAAGCAGGCGAAATAGGGGCGCTAATATAATGAATTCGCACATCATTTCTATCCTCAAATCCCATATATGCTCGCCAATCATCCCAAGTAACTACGTCCACTTTAATATTTTGAGCTACAAGTCCTTTAACTAAAGTTTCGCATGCAGGAGCGATAGAGCCAATTTTTGGAGAGTATTCCCAAGTTACAATTAGAGCTTTCTTTACTGCCATAAAAAACCTCTTTAAATTTAGATGAGCGCCTCCTAGATCAAATGAATTATGTAAACATGCTACAAACAGTCACTATGCCCTTCCCTGTGAGAAAATAGGCATGACTATTCTCATGAGGTATTTTACCTACATAACTTTCCGATGATAATGTTTCTAGCGCCCTTTTAACATCATCGAAATTCATGTTTAACGTATTTGCAAGTTGATCGGGTGTCTTTGCGACTTCCTCTTTTACAACTCCCAAATTATGAAGACTTAACATTACTTTAAGTTCCAAAGACATGAAGTCACCTTCCAAGACTTGTAGTTTCTACGAGAACATTCCCTATAAAACTTTCCGTTTTTGTTAAGTAGTATTTTGCCATATTTCGCTAAAGGAGCGCCAAACACAGTCACGTCTATTCTTCTTTTTCTGTTAAAAGTTGATTAAGAATATTTTCAAGTGCATTTCGGGTCACGCCTGTACGCTCTATTAGATCTTCAAAGTTAAAATTACGGAGTATTGTCGTATATAAAACATCATGAGAAAGTCCTAAGTCTTTTGCGAAGATTTTTAGGGTCTTATCTTTCGAGATTGCCAAAAAAATATGTTCTCTTAGTGAATCAAGGGTAATGAAGACTCTTTTGTCCTCTGATAATATTCCATTTAATAATCCATTAGAACGATACTCAGTAATTAGATAGCTGCAATAATCTTCTGACAGGTTGAACTTAGTAGATAGGGCCTTAATTAGTATGCTTCCAGCACTTTTTATTTCCTCTAAGAAATCATCTTTAGCATGCTCTTCAAATTTAACGAATTCATTTTTGCCAAAATAAAAGCCAGTAACATTTTCGACTCGAATAAAACTTCTAAATTCATACTGAAATGCTTCATCAGTCAATCCAATGCGTTGTTTCGTCTTATTAAGATTAATTCTTCCTTGCTTTTCTAATAATTCTCTGAAGGTATCATAAATGAATTCTCGTGTGACGAATTCTCGATTTTCCTCTACAAAGTAACCGTGTACCATTTTTTGATCCTGTATCTCTAACAAAATGAATTTCGCTTCACTTTTTAAAACTTCGAAGTGCTTTGCTAAGTCCACAGTAGAGATTTTTTTATGTTCTATAATCAAATTTCGCGCTTCATTCCATCGGTCTCGGCTAAAATTGAGATAGACGTCTTTATCATCATTAATAACTCCTGAAATTATTCCTTCTTTCTTGAACTGCAAAATTGCGCTCTTGATTTTCTTTTCAGGAATCAGAAAGTTTTCAGAGATTTCTTTAATTGACACTCTCTCATCTTGCAATAATGATGATAAACGAAGAAATCGACGTCTAACGCGAGCAATCAGTAATATGCTACCAAAAATAACAAATAAATGGATTGCCAGTATAAAAATTATCCCCGATAATGGGACTGAGATCGCAAAAAAATAAGAAATTACCCCATAAAATAGCCAAAAAAGTAAAAAAGAAGCTATAATAAAAACAAGAATTGTTAAATCCCTGGAATCCAGCCATTGTTTCAATTTAAGAAATTTTAAAGCATCAGATGATATTTTCACCATGAATCCTCATTACATTCAATCGGCTATAATTAACAAGAAACATTGAATAATCAATTTTACAAAAAATAGCTGAAATTGAGGCTAAATAACTTTTGGTTGCAAAAAAAATTTAGATTTAAAAGAACTAAAAGATATTATTAGATTAGAGAATTGAAGGGAGATACTAAATTGGCAAAAGAAGCGGATCAAATATTCACCCCTAAACTTTTAGGATTATCTGAAGATGAATTTCAAATTTATGCTGCTGCCTTAGCACAAAGGATAATTACGTTAGGTGAAATCGAACTATATTCGAAAAAAGAGAATGTACCAGAAGCGATAGCAAAACTGCAAAGAAAGGGATTTATAAAAAGCATTCCTGGGAAAATTGAGAAATATTTTGGTGTTCCCCCCCTTTCGATCATTCAAGAAGGAACTTTGACATTTCAGGACTCCATGAGCCGTATTTATGAGGAAGTGAAGACCTATCTTGATCAAACTTTAGCACAGCTTGATACTGAAATAGTTAAATCGACTGAAACTATAGTTCAAGCAACAGATTCTCATACAAATGTCCTGAAGGATAATATTACACAAACTGATGAAGAACTGACCAGCATCTTATTTGAAAACCTTGAGGGGATAAAAGAAGTAAGTAAGAACACAAAAGGGACCCTCTTAGATATCCTTTCAAGTCTACAAAATGACATGAAAGCATTGATTCAGAATATAAGTAAAGAAATTAGTGAATCTTGCGATGCCACAAACACGAAAATCAAGAGCCAATCATCACAGTCAACAAAAGTGATCATAGAAACTTTAGAAAGCGAAAAGACACAGTGCAATGATCTTATTACCCCTTTAAAAGAAAGCACCACTCAAAAGATACAAAATTGTCAAGATGATGTCAATAAGATCGAGCAATCAATAGACAACAAAATAGATGATGCACTTACAGTTTCAATAGAAAAAATTAACACACAAATTTCCAGTTTAAGAGATCGTTTTACTCAAAAAATAAACACGAATTTTGACCAAATAATGGAAATCCCCAAAAGTCTAGGAGAAATCACATCAGTTAATATTTCCACTCAAAAGGATGAATTCGAAGAAGATCTGAAAGCATTTGAAATAAAAATTCAAGAAGATTTTTCAACATACATAGAAGAATACCAAAAAGATTTGACGGATTTTATTACAAAAGCTTTTGATATGGTAAATTTCATCTTTGGGCACTATAAAACGAGCGTAGACGAGATCACATCAGAATATGTTACCAATGTTAATCTTTCGAAACAAGAATTTGGCACCGCTATTTCTAGTTTTGAATCAATTCTTCAGAAGACATTAATTGACGAAATTGAAGAATATCAAGTAAAGTTAGCAGGAAAGAGGGATGGATGGATTGAAGATTTAGAGGGAATAGTAGAAGTCCTTCATTCAAATTCTTTGAAAGTCATTGAAGAAATTGCACAACTAAGGAAAAATAATTTAATTGAGTACGAGAAAAATGTCGACGCGATTAAACTCACACATGAGAATGAAGTTACTACCCATGTAAAGGAATATAGGAATGTATTGACTAAACTAAGAGCGCAAACGGAGAACACTATTACCCAATTTTCTGATGAGTTTGTGAAAGAACTAGCGAGCCTATTTCAATCAATATCAAGTCATATGGCAAATCGTTTTGAGGAATACAAAAATACTGCAACTCGTGTAGATAAATCCATCAAACTAACTTTTAATGAACTTATAGAGGACAGCAGGAAATTTAGTAGAGAATTAGAAACAAAAGTCTACTCTCTACTCTCTGAAAATAAAGAAACGTTTACTACGAATAGCAAAATAATACAAGACGAGGTAAATCAAATTCTGGATGACCACTTAGAAAACGCTAAAGACGATTATGAACAACTTATTGAATTTAATAATTCAATAATTACAACTCATTCTGAATCGAGAGAAGAAATAGATAATAATCTTATAGAGAATCTAAGCAACGTTATCAATGACGCAGCAAATGAAAGACTTGAGACACTTGATAAACTTCATAAGTATCTTGATGGTGGAGCGACTCACTTAGCCACTACATTTACTAACGAAGTTGTGGCCTTTCTAAGGGAAATAGAAACAGGTCGAGATGCGAATATCGAAGAATACAAGAATGCCTCAAATGAATTCAAAAATACAGTTTCTGAGCACTTAAGAACAGAATTTACTACTTTTGATCAAATTTTTGGAAATTTTACGACTACTACTACTGATACAATCAATCAAGAAAAGGAGAGCTTAGATAATTTATTTGCCACGCTTCAAACTGATTTAAATAACAAGATATCAACATTTCAGAAGTCAATTCAAAAAGAGAGTGCTGAAACGAAAAAGGAATTACAAACGCTCCTCAAGGAAGAATCTAACGAAGAAAAAGGAATTTACAAAAAATATAACTTAATACTCAAAGAAAAGATGAATGAATTAATAGGAAATTTGAGCTTATATCTGGATGATGTATCACTCAAAATTAGCGATACGCTTCAATCTCAATTAGAGGAGATAGAACCTGAACTGATACGCGTTAAGAAATCCATAAAAATCGATTCGGAAAGCAAGCTTAGGAATTTGTCAGAAAGCGTTCAAGAAATTCTTACAAAGATTTCAACAGACATTTTGAATTTCTCTTCTACCTTTGATCAAATTGTTGTATTCTTCTCAGGTAATACAAACTCCTTATTCGAAGAACTTCAGACTACTCTTAAAAATATTGAAAGCAGATTTTCTGTTCACATCGAATCCAACTTGAAAGGAACAATTGATTATTTGAAAGAATACAGTAAAGAGGCCCTTGAAACATCAGAGGGTTCCAAAACACAAGCAATGAATGAAACTAAGGAATTAAAAGCAGAAATCTCTGAATTTTTTGAAAATCTTGATATAAACAAAATTAGGGAATCTAAAGAACTGTTCGACAAACATATAGAACGTTACACAAATTTAATTGCGCAGCATTTTGAACAATTTGATAATAATATCGAAGAGTCTTTAACTCAGAAAATCACCGCTCTAAAAGATAAGCAAACTGAGTTTAAAGAAGCCCTTAGTACAGAAGTCTCAGCAAAAATCCATCGACCTCTTATCCAAGCCTCCAAGAACAGTGAGCTAAGAATATCAACAACCTTACAAAACTTTACGAATATGATGGGCTCACTGGCTAAGGGATTTGCAGATAATTTGCAACTGCGCTTTAAAGAGTTTAGCGATGAATATCAAACATCACTCAAAGAGTTTTCTCAGATTATTGATAAACAAATGAAAGAACTAAAGGATACAACAAAGTCGATTGACAAATACAGCAAAGAGTTAAAAGCAAAACAAATTGAAAGCGAGAAAATTGAAATCAAGAATATTGAAAATGAAATAATGAAGTATACTGGAGAACTTCATAACACCAAAGAAACGACATTGAAAACACTTGAAGAAACACTTCTAAGAACGTTGGAAGAAGGAAAAACGCGGACTATAGATACAAATCAGAGTCTTAAGGAAAGTATAGAAGTTGCCTATACTAAGACACATGAACAACTTACGAATGAATTAAACGCCGTAAATGAAGGAATTATTTCAAACTTCCAATCAGAAATAGATCGATTGAATACGGAAACCAAAAATCTGACCAAGGAACTTGATACTGTTGTAACAAGTCACTTGAGAGAACATGATGAATTACTAACCGCACAAGTAAATAATATAACAAATATGATTGCAGGAATAAAAGAGTTACTTGATGCTCAAGTGGACGCTACGAAAATAGCTAGTTCAGAATATATTGGAACTACGAAAAAACTTTACTCAGAGAATATAGCTGCAACATTAAAAACAATAACATCAGCAAAAACAGAACTTCTTGAGGATTTTGCCGCTAAAACGCAAGCTTTGCAAAAAGAAATAAACAACCGTTTTACTGACCAAATTTCAATTCTAAAGAAAGATATAACAACTCTCAAACAAGAATATAAAAAACGGATCGCAAATAGTAAAAGACAGCATTCTAAAGCCATAAACGCGCTTAAGAAAGAATTTAGTGACGATTTTTCAACCTACATTGAACATATTGATATAGAAATCACTGAGGCAAAGAAAAGCGTTAGTGACTCACTTCTGAGCAATATAACATTATATGAACTCAATAATGCTCTCGCCATAGGTCAATTGACCCAAATTCAAGAGGATACCACTTCTCAATTAATAAAATCAATGACAGAGGCAAATGAAGACTTCATAAACTTGTTATCAACTCAAGAGAGCGATCTGGACACGTTTTTTCAGTTGGTTCGTCAAGAATTGACCAGGTTACTTGATTTGAACAAAGAAACGCAAAATAACAGTTTAGATTTATTTGAGGATGCTCTAAAGAACAAAATTGAATCTAACGATGCAGAAATAGAAAATACTGTTAACTCAATCAGAGAAAGTGCTTTAGAATTAGTTGATTTTCATCTAGCAACATCTAATGAAAGCCGAGCTGCGTTGAGAGAAGAAATAAACGAACGGTTGAGTAAGGTGCTACAAGAGGTTAATTCGATCGCTCTATCAAAAATTGATGCCATTGAAACCATAAAGTTACGATTAAGCGAAGAAATGGAAAAGATGGTTCATACAACACAAGAAGACACTGAGGGGATTCATACAAAATATCTTCAAGAACTTGAAGAAAAAGCTCAGATTGCTGAAAATGAAATACTTGCCACAGTGAAGAAAATTTCCGAAACAGTTACGCAAGAAATTACAACGATCAACGATGAAATAAAGAATTTAGTCGATGGACATAGGCAGAAGACCAGCGAAATGGCAACTCTAGTTGATACTGAAATTACGACCACTTTGGAACAAGCTATTGAAAGTTTTGAAAAAAGACTTGCTAAACTAAACGCGGATATTACTACAACAAGAGAATCAAGAGTGCAGCTTTTTGAAGAACATGTGCAATCTTTGGAAGAATTTGTTACAAACGCTCTCAATACGAATTTAGGTGATTTATTACGATTTGTAAGTGAGATTCAAGAACTTTCACAAAGTTGGACTGCAAAAATCACAGACGATTTTACTGATAGCGTTAATCAACTTAATGAAGAAACAAGAAATCATTTAGGACAAAAATCTGAGGAAAAGATTGAAGAAGTAGCAAGAATTGTCAGTGAAATTGGAGAAGAATTAACAACGAGTTATAATATAATTGAATCCACCAAGAATGATCTTCAAAACGGCCTTCAAAATCTATCATTACAGCAATCTCATAACATAGATGAGTTCAATACAACAATTAAGACAAAATTTGTAGGAAACGTCAAAGCAAATATAGAGAATTTAGTCAATATAAATAAAAAAATAATTCAGGAGACAAACGATAAGATTCAAGAGATAATTGAGAATACTGCAAACTATGAAGTGGTTGTAAAGGATCTTTGGGAAGAAATTCAGGATATTCTTTCAGTTGGGATTGCCTCAGAAAATACATGGTATTTAATTGGAGAGCAACTCAATGATTTTAGTCGAGCAGCTATCGAAAGAACAAAACGCACTCTAACTATAATAACCCCAAATATCAAGGATGTGTCATTTAACACGATTAAAAAACTTGATCCGTCAGTTCAGGTGCTTATAATTACCCAACCTGAATTAGAAACTGATGATGAGAAGCACGCACTGCAGGAATTGTATCAACTTGGAAACGTTAGAGTCAAGAAAAATTCAAAAATAGAGTATAGTGTGCTTTCAAGAGACAATGAAGAAGTACTGATTGCACCTAAAGGTGCGGAGACTCTTGGAATCATTTCAGAAGATCCAAGTTACGTTGCCATGATCAACAAGATTATTCGCCCTGAGGTGGTTAGATCTGCAGGATCATCACCATAATTCTGGAAAAAAACGAGAAACATGTCTCAGAGAATTAAATAATTTTCTAAAAACTAAAGTGTGATGAGGCACACAACCAACTTAATCAATTTTGGGTGCGATATGTTATGTCAGAGGAAAGCATTGTTACAACTAAAGAAATGTACGATCTTCTCATAGGATTTGCATCTCTAAGTGAATTGAATCGTAAGATCTTGTTATGTCTAGCTCATATATATCCAAGAGCAGTCTCAGGTGTACAGTTGACTAAACTTATCGGGTATTCTGGAAAGGCTAAGAGTCTATATAGAGGTGTATTACAAAGGCTTACAGAGGAGAAGTTAATCCTGAGCGATAAATTAACTTCAAAATTGCACTCATTACGAATTAACCATCTTCATCCATTAGCTAAGACATTAATCGCTATTGCAGAACAACATGGAAAAAAAATTAGAGAAATGTATGAAAACGCACTAAGGACTGACGAAAATGGCTGAAAAATTAGTAGATGGCGTAAAAAAGAGTTATAAAAGATACAAAAACCTTCTTTATGTAGCTTTTTCGCTTATTTTTGTCATTTCTATTGCTAGTGGGATATTATTAACTTATGGACAAGTTGGCATGCTAGCACAACCTACTTTTGCTCAACAAAAGGAATTAGTTGATGGTGGAAGAAGTTCAGAACATCTAAGTTACACTTCTGCGTTTTATTTCATTCAACCCTTTGCAGCAATTGAACTTGGCTTACTTGTAATTGGAGTAGCGATTGGTGTTATTACTTCCAATTATATAGAGCCAGAAATGAATCAATTCATAATAGATGAGGTTCAAACACTCGGATTTAGAATTCAAAGAAAATTCTTTCGAAAATTCACTATTGAAAGTCCAGAAGGAAGAATCTTCTTAAAATTCATTCCTCATAACAGTAACTCTGCTGAATGGTGTCTTTTTAAACTTGAAAGTCCAATAAACGGTAAAAAAGCAAAAAATGGATTCGAAGAGATTGTATTTCGACATATGTTGATTATTAGAGAAGATAAAATCAGTGTGATATGTAATTTCACAGAATTATTTTTTAAGCTAATTTTGATGACCAAAGCACTTGGGGAAATTAAATCTGTTTTAAGAAAATAGAATTATTCTTCTTCCATTCTCTCTAATTCCAATGCTTCCCTGCAATATTCACAATAATAACGACCATCAATAAGTTTCAAATCATCCGAATATTCCTCACATTCATCGCAATATCCAGATGCGCCCTTTTCAATTGGTTTGCTTTCTTCACCTCGAACTGAAACTAATTCTGCAAGCATATCAATTAATTCTGGTGCAACAGCGAGAGCATCCCTGGCAAGAAATACGCCCACAAGAATCCCTTCGTTGACTACTAATAGTTGTCTTATTTTCTGCTTTGTCATTTGACGCATAGCGTCTGTAATTGAGGTGTTAGGACTGCATGTTCGTACCGGTGAGGACATTATGTCTTCAGCAAGAGTTTCGCTTGGTTTTTTATCTCCGCCTATAACACGGATAACAATATCTCGCTCTGTGAGTATACCTACAGGAAAGTTTTCTTTAGTGCAAACGACAAGTAAATTAGTATCTTTCTCACTCAACAGCGAAACAGCTTCTTCTATTGTGGCACCAGGATCGATTGTATAAAACACGTTACTCATTACAGAGCCTACTTTGATAGTTTGATACTTTTCCATGAAAGCCAACTTCCTTAAAGGCAATTATAAAACAATTACAGTTCATGGCTGTAGTTGCCTATGGCTATTATTTTAGCTTATTTTAAGTTTTTGTTTATGATGAAGTTAATTGATATTTGTGAACTACCTCACGCTAAAGCTGTGGTGCTTTCTTGCTTAGTTATCGTAACTCATTCATTAGACATAATTATTAAGCCAGTGATAAACCCATTGAAGTTTTTAGCCAATAACTACTTTAAACAAGTTGAAACCCATCAAAGAAGCCGTATATGCCTTCAATAATTATGACAATTTTATTATATGATTTTGAACTATCTTCTAATAAAGAACACTCTCAAATGAGAGGTGAATAGATTGAGTGTACCTACAAGGAAATTGCCTGGCACGTCATATTCTGTTCAATTACATCCACACCCCACATCAAAAAACGGCAAGCTAAGTTTAATTAAAGGAAAATGGCCTGCAATAGAAAAAATTTGTCCCTCCTTAGACGCTAAGACGGTTAATTCAATTCTAGAAGATATTATTCTGTCTGAAGGCTTTGAGTTGAATCCCAGAATTCTCAGTAGAATTGTTGGAGAATTATTGGAGGAATTGAGTGGAGTGTCAACCACGCCAGTGGTAGTAGAAAAATCGTCAGACCTAATTGAGATTGAAGAACATACTCCTCCAATATCTTTACAGCCATTAGTAGAGGAAATTATTACTCCACCAGCAAGTGAATTAACAACAACATCATCCTCAATAACTACAACTACATCAAAAACATCAATTGAAGACTCCAATCGTTCAGAAGAAACATTTGAACATATTCAGGTACTCAAGACACAAATCAAAGAGTTACATACTTTGATAAAAGATATGTACAAAAAAATCGATGCGTTAACAATAATCGCAGAAAAACTTGAGAATTAGACCAATTAGAATTCTCTAACTCAATATATTACCAAAAATGCTTTTTTGCTCCTTAGTTGTTAGGAGAGAGAGAATTCTAGAGAGCTGCGGTCATTTTTCCCACATTTTATAAAAAAGTTGAGCCAAAAAAATACAGTAAGGACAATACTTTGATTCGATAATCAAAACTAGCTTTTGTCTTCTTTCGAAAACAAGAGGCGTAAAAAAAATGCCAATCAAAACTCCTGATGGAAAACTAGTTTTCAAAATTGTATATTGGGGTCCCTCAATGGGAGGAAAGACTACATCTGTTTTTTGGCTCAGCAAAAATGACCCTGAATTGATAAAAGGTGATTTACAATCCATTGCTGATCCGACAGGGCGTACTTTATTCTTTGATAGAGCAGTTGCTGGCGTCGGCAAAATTACGTTTCAGGTATATACTGTAGCTGGACAGAAAAGGCATAAGGGTCAAAGAAAAGTCATTCTCCAAGGTGTGGATGGGGTAATTTTCGTCTGGGATGCACAGAAAGAATTTTGGGACGACAACATTTGGTCTGTAAATGAGCTAAAAGATTTTCTTATCCATGAAGAAAATGGATCTAAAACACCAGTTATAATTATGGTTAATAAACGAGATTTGCCAAATACTGTAACTAAAGATGAGGTTCGAAATGTCTTTGACAACGTCTTTGACAATGGATTCAGTGATATCCTAGTTTATGAAACAATAGCAGTAGATGGGCTTAATGTTAAACGTGCATTCATCCAGCTCTGCAGAGAGATTGTAATTCGTTACTATGAAGCAATTAAGCAAGCTTAGTCAGTGAAAAGGTAAAAAGGAAAAGGAAAAGGAAAAGGAAAAGGAAAAGAACCAAAAACGAGTTAATAGATTGTTCCAAACATTTTTATTCGATTTCCAATTTCTTTCCTTTTGCATCTTCAGTTTTAGTCAAAATAACTTTTAAAACACCGTTCTTGTATGATGCCTTCGATTCTTCTGGCTTTGTATTCTTTGGAAGAAGAATTTCACGGTAAACTGACTTCCTAGATCTTTCTCGTCTATGGTAACCTTTTTCTTCCTCTTCTTTTCCTGTTTCAGATTCCGCTTTGATTCTTAGTCGATCTCCAGTTATTTCTAGGTCAATATTCTCTTTCTCAAACCCAGGAATATCTGCCTTAACGATTATTTCAGTTTCAGTTTCCTGGATGTCGATTGGAGCAGATCGAAATTCCATTATCTCGGAAAAACCAGGACCGAAGCCTCCCATAAAATCCTGAAACACATCCTCTAAATCCGTCCTAAATCGTCTGATAATATCAAATGGATCCCTGGGAATTAAATCGCGTCTTCTTCGTCTTCTTTCAATAGACATATTCTATATACCCTCCTAAATCCTTAAGCGATAATTTCATCTGAAAAGATGATTTTATCACTAATTTTCATAATCTCTCCTACAAATTGACATTTTCCTAGAGAAGGAAAAGATTCATTATCCAAAATAATAGTATAAACATTACATTAAAAACGTTTCGTGCATGAAAACGCATGGATAGAGTAAATAATTGTAATATATCTATTTTTAAAAAATTAGTTAAAAATAACGTGAAGAATTTTATATTATAGCGATTAGATTAAACCTTAGGAAGTAACAACTTAGAAACAAGCTCGGCTAATTGAGTTCTATGTTCATAGTCACCAAGATTCACTGATGTAACAATTACTTCCATGCCCATCTCTTCAAGTTGCTCCTTGTGTTTTTCGTCTGATTTATCAATAATTAACGTGTCGATAAGCCCTGGATATCTTTCAACAATTTCAATTAGTGAAGTCCCGTGTCCCAAAGCTTCTATAATTCTTTTGATCGGTTCCTCCATTGGTTCATCACCTATAGCAGGACTGATCGCAATAACATTACAACTCGCAGTTTCTAACGCGTGTTTTATGTCATTAAAGGCTAACATCGGCTCAATATATATTGGAGGACTACTAGGTCCAATTATTATTGTATCACAGCGAGACAAAGCTTCACTTACTTTAGGGCTCACTTTTGCTTTATCGATTCCATTAAGTTCAATCTTCTTTACTTCTTTAATAAGACCCTGATTCTCCTTATTTCGGTATTCTAAGAACGGTAACGTCCCCTTATCTGTAACAACTTTGAATGTAGCCTTATCATCTGTCAGTGGAATAATTTGCGCGGTAATGTCTAGTTTCTGTGCGATTATTTCGATAGCTTCTGAAAAAGACTTTCCTTGACTCATAAGATAATCACGAAAGACAACCTGCGCAATGAGGGTATCTCCAAACCTAAACCATAAATTTTCTTCATTTTCCTTTAGATAAGATAACGAATTCATAAAACTGTAAGTATCTCCTAGAATTGTTTTCCAATACCGAATATCTAACTTTCCGGCCAGGAGAAATAGCAAATATTCGAGATTTGGGTGAATTTCTAAGCCAAAAACCTCTGCTGTATTTAGGGTATTTGCTATAATTGAAAAATTTTCTTGGTCAATAATCCTTAAAAGCCCCTCTAAGAATTTTGCCGTCCGCGAGCCTCCATATAGAAGAGTTATCACAAAGATTAGCCTCCCATTGACCAATTTACAGCTGAATTATAGAAATCGATTTTTAACTAATTTTAAAAGAGGATAGTTGTACTTTCAAATGGTGGTTCTAACCCATTTTTTTCAGATATAAGGTTAATGGTTTCAGGTTCATCTAATCATTTTTGTAAAAAGAAAGTCGAGCTATTGTGCATTTTCAGTTAAATATCGCTGATATGGAAACTAAACCTAACTTATAAGCAACTATAACTCGGAAAAAAATCAGATTGTAGAAAAAAAGAATGAGAAATCAATATTTCCTTACTTGACTTTTCTTGACAATCTTCTGGCAATTATAGACAAGATAATCGCTAATCCTCTTAGCGAGAATAACATGAGAAATATCGCCAAAACAAGAACTCCTAAAATTGCGGCTACTATTAGGAAAAATATGAGGCTTATCAAACCAGCTCCAATGCCTATTCCGATTAAGAATCTTCCAAGTACAAGTCGCTTAGATAACCAAATTAAGAGGCCTCCTACAATGACAGTGAAACCTCCAGCAGCGGCAAGGAAAAATAAGATCAAAAAAACAATTACTACAAGAATTACGACAATTGGTGGGGGAGGTCCTCCAAAGACGGCCACAAGAATTATTGCAACAATCTGAAAAACAATTACATATGTACCAAAGCCTGCAAGCCCTGATATATTAGTAAGTAAAGCTAAGATTCCTGCAATAATTGCAATTAATCCCGGTACTACACTCTTCATAACAATAACCTCTATCCAGCGCTTTCTTTTTCTAATTTTTGATTTCTGTGCATTAAAGAGTAAAATCGAATAATGGTAAAAAAATAGGAAAAGGAAGTACTGTTACTCGACTTTTCTACATAATTGTCTTGCAATAATCGATAAAACTATCGCTATACCTTTTAGCGTAATTATTACGGCAACCAAGCCGAATATTGCAGCAATTGCAGCGCCACCAACGGCAGCTATGACTATACTAATGATAATTCCTATAAGAGACATGCCTATGCCAAGACCTATCAAGAATTTTCCAAGTCCGATCTTGTAAGCTAAGATTAAAACGCCTCCTATGATCACCGTTATGCCTCCAAGAGATGCTAAGACGTCTAAAATCGCTAGAACCCAGCCAAGTATCACCGCTGATGCTGGAGCTAACTCGGCAGCTATTGCAAAGACTGTTGCATAAAAACCAGTAGAGCCTACTATTCCTGCAATTACTCCGATAACTCCGGCTATAATTGCGAGGAATCCTGGCACATTGGATTTCATAAAATACCTCCAACAATTCCATACTTTTTCTTTTTATTCTGTTTTAAGTTTACTATAAAAAATCATGCATGAACTTAGTAAAAAGTGATGCGGTATGGTCAAAAACGATTATACTTTTTCTTTACTAATGGGGACTACAAGTGCAACTATTGCACAAATGAATGCAATCCCAGTTAATGTGGTTAATAAAACAACAAAACTCACTAATGCGGTAATAAATGAACCTCCAATCGCTACTAACACTACTTCAAAAATTGCGCTCATTGCTTCGAAGCCAATTCCCATACCAATGCAAAATCGTCCTATAAAGAATCGATTTGCTAGAATTAGCAGGCCACCAAGAATTACAATGGCGCCTCCAAGAGCAGCGAAGATGGTCAAAATTAAAAGAATCAGTCCTAGTATGGAAGCATATTCAGCAGGGGCATAATCAGTCGCAAGCGTAAGGAGTGGACCATATAAACCGATAGATCCTGTCAAACCCGCAAGGAGGGCAATTATACCTGCAACAACAGCTAAGACACAATGAACTTTCTTTGAAACCATATGGTAAGAAACGGCACCATACTTCTTATTTTTTATGCATTTTCAAAGCTCACAAGATACACCTGAAAAAGTGTGGGACATCATCCGTGTTTGTAAATAGATGGAGATAGATGATAGATGAATGTTTATTATAGATTTTTAACGTTTGTTTTAGTTACCCTTCGAAAGAGTTATCAAGAAGAGTAATCATTTATCGGGTAGGGGTTGCATCAAGAACTCCTGCGGTTTCTTGCGGGACTAAGTAAGAAAACGATACGGTTTATTAGCTGCTTATTAAGAACGGAAAGAAAGATTATGCAACAGATTGACTTGAGAATTTTACTCCTTGGCGGTCTAATCATCATTGGAGGTTTTACAGCAGGCAAGCTCTTCCAAAAAATAAGAATTCCACGGGTTTTAGGATTTATTGTTATTGGCTTAATTCTTGGGGAATCAGTCCTTTTCATCCTACATGCAGACATACTTGAAAATTTACAACCACTCGTCGATTTAGCGTTAGGGTTTATAGGATTCACCGTGGGCACAGAATTTGATGTCAGCAAGGTTATCAAAGGAAGAAAAAAACTCTTCATTATCCTTATGTGTGAAGCGATGGGCACGTTCGCGCTTGTAACATTACTGGTTTTTGCTTGGAGTGCAAATCTTTATCTAGCCCTTATATTTGGGGCTTTAGCCTCTGCGACAGCTCCCGCTGCAACAATCGAGGTGATCAAAGAATGTTGTGCAAAAGGCGACCTGACTCAGACGATTCTTTTTGTGATGGCGTTGGATAATGTATTGGCAGTATTGTTATTCAGCTTTGTATTCAGCTACGTAAAATTTTCTTTGGCAAGCGGAGTAATTTCGCTTATAACTCTGATTCTACAGCCATTATTAGAAATTGGTATCGCTGTTGTTATTGGCGTTGGATTAGGAGTGATTTTGACTTATCTAGAACTGCAGTTTACGGAAGAAATCGAATTGATTATTTTGACTTTAGGTAGTGTCATTTTGTGTGCTGGTTTAGCTGAAACCTTTGGATTTTCAAGCATTTTGACCAACATGGCCTTGGGAGTGACGATGGCGAACTTCAAGGGAAGTTCTATTAAGCCCATAGAAGAAAAACTTGAAGTCCTAATAGTACCAATTTTCATCAGTTTTTTTGTGCTTACTGGGGCCCATCTAAATTTCAGTATACTGCTTGAGGTCGGAATCATTGCAGCTCTTTATATAATCGGAAGAACTGCTGGGAAAATACTTGGAAGTTTCGGTGGCGCACGTATAGCAAAAATGGATACAAAAATCTCAACAAATCTAGGCTTTGGCCTACTTGCACAAGCTGGTGTTGCTTTAGGATTAGCATATATTGCGATAACCGAATTAACGCCAATAGGACCAAATGAAGCAATTATGGGGCTTCTTATTTTTAATGTTATCATGGCAGCGGTCCTTATAATGGAGTTTATGGGGCCATTAGGGGTTAAGTATGCGATTAATAGAGCAGGTGAAGCGAATAGTAAAGATATTGATTGTGAGGAGTCAGATACTGAAATAATGAATGAAACTACAGTTATACAAGGTGAGGAAATAACCCAGACCTCAAAAGAAGAAACCCAAATTTAATGAAACTCTTCTTGAGCATACCGCGCTTGCAATGTGAGATTAAAATAGCTTTCATGTTTCAATCTCTTCCCACATCTCCTGATCTAACATAACTTCCTTAGCGCTATGTAGAGAAAATTTAACACCAAGAGGGCCAAATAAATCCGTTATAAGTACTGAGGCTGTAATTACGTTAAAAATGAGCATACCAAGAGCAACATTTCCATGCAGCGCCAGTTGGGTACTTGCAAGATATGCAAGCCCTAATGCCACACCAGCTTGAGAGAGGAGTGAAAATCCAAGATTATTAGCGATTTTTGAGGATTCATTTGCAAATTTAGTGCCTCCATATGCACCTACTAACTTTCCTGCAGTTCTAGCACCCACATAAATAGCTGCAAGTTCTATAACCTCAGCAAGAATCGCTAAATTCAACTTGGCACCTGTTAAAACGAAAAACCCAATAAAAAGTGGCAACATAATAATTTCAATTTTTTCCTCGAATTGTTTAATTTTTACAGCATGAAGATTCTCCATAGTAATTCCAACGGCCATATTTGACAAAATGCTTGAAAACCCGAAAAATTGAGACATGCCTGTGCAGAGTATAACTGAGGCAACCGTTAGTATCAACCATTCGGTTTCATCTTTAAATAATTCTTCCACCCTTACAAGGACGTATCCTAATAAGCCTCCTAATAGGAAAGCGCTGACAATCTCTATTAGAGGGGTAAGAAGTATAATCAAACTCCATGCGACCAGTGGTGAGGCATAAATTATTACAAAATTGAATAATAATACGGCTATAATATCATCTAAGGCAAGGATGTAGAGGATGATTTGGGTTAACTCTCCTTTTGCGCAGTACTCTCTGATCACTTCAACAGTAGCTGCAGGGGCTGTTGCAGATGCTATCGCTCCGAAAATTAGGCTAATGTACAACTGCCCAAACACCAAATTGAATACTAATGAGACAAGGACAAAAGTGCCTATCGACTCGCATATGAGTATTATAAAGAGTTTTTTAGAGGTCTTAAATAGTTCCTTAACATCTAGCTCGCTCCCAATCCTGAAACCGATGAACCCTAAAGCCAAATCGACTATAGGACGTAAACTTTCTATTGCTGAGGGCGGAATGGCTCCAATACTGCCGAAAATTAGCCCTAAGACTATGAAGCCTAACACTCGTGGAAGTTTTAGTCTTTGGAAAAGCTTACCAGCCACAAAGCCAACAATAATGATTAAACCCACTATAAGCAACATTTGAATTGCAAATCGCTCTACTTGCACCTTAACTCACCTTCTTCTTTGTAACGTGATCTGCTGCGTAATAGAAGAGAGATATAACACGTTCTAGGACTCTCTTTAACATTATTCCAAAGAAAATCAGATAAGGAGAGTCTGGCTATGAGCTGCGCCATAAGTGTATAGAAACTTGTATTGTGAACTACTTCGCCCTTTCGGAAGGGGTTTCTCGCCGTTATCAAATAATGAGGTAGGTAATTATATATAATTAACCTTCCACAAGCTTATCCCTCATTTTATAGATGTGCTTAACTAATCAAAACTGTAACTAATTAAGCGGTTATACTTAAGTAATGACGTGTTTAATAAAAATTTGGTTACATTTTGAAACTTGATATGGAAGTAGAGTTTTAAAAACTAGATTGCAGCTAAGTCACTACCAATAGAGTGAAGAGATTAGTGAAGACTAACATAAAATGAAGCAAGTAAACGCATTTGCACAGAAGGAATGAAACAATCACAGTTTTTACAAGTAGCTAAGCAAGAAAGCACCACTGCTTTAGCGTGAGGTAGTTCACAAGGAATACTATTTTCCCCCGAGAGTATGCCAAAAAATAAACAAAATCTCCTATTTATAACTAAATCCATCGATCATCCTTAAGAGTATCTTATATCTGGTTGACTAAACATTGAGGCCTCAGAAAAGTGCTCACGTGACCTCTTAGAATAGTGGATAACTTCTTCAAGAGTAATATACTCAAGGTGTGGAAAATCAGTGAAAAACTGCTAAAATCATTATTTACTATCAGGAAGCAAGATATCTATTTCTTATGGTCATATAATCATCGAGAGTCGCCTTAAGAAGGCTAGATTCATTCTCAAGGAAATAAAGAGATCCTTGACCGATATCTAAAGCAAGTTTTCTTGCAAATTTTTCGTCAACATGGTGACCACGCCTTATACATACTATTGAAAGCGAAATATCCTGTCGACGACATAATTTTGCTTGATGAACTG
Source organism: Candidatus Borrarchaeum sp. (assembly GCF_019058535.1). Classification (NCBI taxonomy): domain Archaea; kingdom Promethearchaeati; phylum Candidatus Borrarchaeota; class Candidatus Borrarchaeia; order Candidatus Borrarchaeales; family Candidatus Borrarchaeaceae; genus Candidatus Borrarchaeum; species Candidatus Borrarchaeum sp. Next base: position 16,060 of record NZ_JAHPYX010000273.1, on the reverse strand, counting down.
CTGCTTGATATGCATAATGCTTTCTTTCAGGAAGATCAAACCTAAGATGATCCTCAATATTCTCATTAAGAGTGGAATAAGTGGTTGGAACTGTATCTGAAAGCATTATTATATGCTTATGAATTCCATTTAATCATCCTTGATTCTACAGATGTCTTGAGAGTAAAAGAGCCTCTTGAATGTTAGTATTGCCATCAGCCCTTTGTTGAAACACTTTGTTAAGAATTAAATTGACATCTAACGAAAGTTGTGTCAACACACGCGCTTGGTCTGAAAAAGTTATTACACCCACTTTATCTCCTTTTCGTTGTGCAGCATATGTCAGGCCAACTGCTGCTTTTCTTGCATAATACAATTTCTGAAACTCACCCATACTGGAACTGATATCAAGTGCAACTGCAATAGCCATATTTGTTGGAGGGTTTTTCTGATAAATCTGGAAATCTTTCCTTTTAATTGCATCAAGTTGTTTGCCTTGACGTACGAGGGTCTTAATTGTCCTTTGAATAGATATATCCCTATAATTATCCCCATTTTTGTATGGTCTAATATCTAGTGATCGTTCACCTATTTTTCTTATGATTTTTTTAGACCTATGACCCTCTTGACTCTTAGAGACAATTTTCTCTACTTCTGGAATAAGTTCTTCAAAGAGTAATGCATAAGCTTTCGTGGTAAGTGTAATTTTGTCCTTCAATTTGACATATCCTGTTAGTTCCAGTTTTTCCAAGAGTGTCTGGAGTTCATCAAGAGCTGCCAAAAGGTGATCATACCTTAGCAGGTCTGGTTCAACTTGAAGTCTTTCCCTTAATCGCTCTTCAATTAGTGATTTAACGTTAGATTCATTCAATAGAGACTGGGGCGATGCAAGACCTCTTTGGTCAATAATAGTTTGAATTGCTTCCAGAAGTTCTCGGAAAAGATTTTTTGAAACATCTTCCGTAATCGTTTGATTCGCTTGTGACACTTGTTCCATTTCGCTTTCTAAAACTAGTTTTCCAAATGCAGCTCCCAATAATTGTTCAACTAAATCTTTGCCAACTAGGTCGATTGCAGTAGGAGTAAATGTAAAAATTGCGCTTGGATGCCAATTATGCTCATTCATTCCTCTTATGAAACCTAGTCGCTCAAGTTGATTTGGTAACGTATGAAGTAAGCTCATAAGTTCTTGGCTCGGCGTTTGTGATTGATAAAGTTGCTTTAGTTTACTGAAGAAGTTAGAAAGAGTGGGATATTGTTTTTCCAATTCAGAGCGAGGCATTTGAAGGAGTTTTGCTAAATCTTCAATGGTAAAACCATGAGTCTGTTGTGTAAAATACCCAGGAAAATCAGGATGAAGTGATCGCAGGACAGGTCTTAGAGCGGAACTTGGTTGTTGATTTTTATTTTTCTGCCCTACGAATTTCATAAGTTCACGTAGCAGCGCATTATTTTCTGTTTGACTATTTTGAGTTAAAGGTACCTCTGAAGGAGGTAAAATTGATATCGAAGTCTCTTTGTTATCTAAAACCTGATCAATTATCTCTTCAACTATTTCCTCAGAAGGTCTAAGCGAATTAACTGCAATACGATGCGGTAAGGTGACCAATGCTGCTTTCTTGATATAGTTCTTTGTTACGCGCTGTCCGTTTAATACAACCAAGCTTCTTAAAAGTTCGAAAAATGCCAAGGTTCCTCGTCCTGCAGATGCTTTCTTTATTTCCGGGTGAGAACGAAGTGATTGTGTTATCCCAATAAGAATTGGAAGAAGATTCACCATTGAGATTTCTTTTTTCGTCGATGTCATTCTCTTGGCATCCAGTTGACTGAGGATTGAACTAACTGATTATTAATAAAAGTTCTTGATTCTTAATAAGTTTCTCAATGAGGAAACTTCAATAGTAATCTTTTTAAGAAGAAACCCTAACCGGTTTCCTCTAAGAAGTCTATTCAATAAATTGTATATTTTGTGAAAAAGGAGGCTACGAATGGTGAGAGTTAAAGATGTAGCACGGCGCAATGTTGTAACCTGTAGACCTGATGAGAGTATACCCATGGTTTCTAAAATGATGTTAGATAATTGGGTGGGTAGTGTTGTCGTCTTAGAAAATGAAAAACCAGTAGGTATCGTTACTGACGGTATTATTTTTAAACTAATTGCGGAAGGGAAGAACCCAACTATGTTATTGGCGCGTGACGTTATGGTGAAGCCAGTCAATACAGTCCATGAGAATAAAAACGCTTTAGACATTTCTGATGATGAATTCTTGAAATCGAAAGTGAATAGATTAGTGGTTGTGAACGACGAAGGTAAACTGGTTGGTGTACTCAGCAGCAAAACTGTTGATCGGCTTACAAAGTATTCAATTGCCAAAAGAATTATAGAAGATCGAGGTTAGTTCACCTTCATTCATAATTCTTAATTTCATACTCTAATTCTTGTCACTGTTTTGTTTAATTGAGTTCTTCTGATGCATTAAAGCTTAAAATTTCTTTTTTAATATAAAAATTACATCCTAATGTTGAAATGATATGACAGAAAATAATGACGTAAAGAAGATTACAGGACGTTATTTTCAAGAGGCACTTAAAGGACGTCTCCAAACTGAAAAGAAGAAATTGAAATTAATTATTTCAGTTATTGTATTGATGTTCTTTACATTTTTTCCTCTTCCGATCCCTCAGAAAATACAATGGACTTTAGGCATTTTTCTCTTTGCGGCACTTATGTGGAGTTTTGAAGTACTACCTCTTCCCGTTACATCTCTTATAGTACCTGTATTATTGGTCGCTTATGGAGTGTTTGAGGAAGGTGCAACTGCAGCATTTGCTTCCTTTGCACATCCAGTAATCTATATTTTATTATCATCGATTATTATTGCTGAAGCAATAAGAAAACATGGTCTAGATCGTCGTCTTTCTCTAATGATTCTTTCTAATATAAAAGGGTCTATTAAAAGCGTTCTTCTAGCACTTTTATTTGTAACTACCTTTTTGAGTATGTGGATATCAAATACTGCAGTACTAGCAATTTTTATTCCAATAATTTTGGTAATTGTTGAAAAGATAGAAGATCCACAAGATAAAAAAAACTTAACTATTTTACTGCTTGTTGGTGCAAGCATCGGTACTGCTTTAGGCGGTATGGCAACAATTACAGGAACCGGTCCAAACGCACTAGCATCAGGATTTATTGAAGAAGTTACAACCTTTACATTTATTGATTGTATGAAAATTGGACTTCCATCTGCACTTCTTATAATGATCGCAACTCTTCTAGTTTTATTAAAACTTTTTCCTGTCAAACTACCCTCCATAAATATTTCAGAAATTCGTCAAGAGCGTTCTAACCTACCTCCTTTGTCAAATGGTGAGAAAAAGACATTAGGTGTGTTTATACCTACGGTGATTCTATGGATTATAGGTTCAGAGATTGAGGCTGCCTTCGGACTGCCACGAACACTCCTTAGTGTCGCAGTGGTGGGTATTGCAGCTGCAGTGATACTTTTTGCCATAGGGGCGTTAGAGTGGGACGATGCGCGTCTGGGAGCTTTTGGTATGTATTTGCTCTTAGGCGCAGGCATAGCTTTAGGCAAGGCGTTTTTAGTGTCTGGCACCGCAAACTGGATCGCTACTCTCCTCATCCAACCTTTAGCTGGGATTCCACTTTTTGCAGTAGTTATTTTAATCACATTTGTAACTATTTTAATAACCAATGTACTGGCAAATACTGCAACTGTTGCTATTTGCACACCAATTGCCATAAGCATAGCACTTCTTTTAGGCTTGAATCCAAGTGTCACAGTTATGGCTGTGGGATTAGCAGCATCTCTTGCACTCTGTACTGTTTTTGGTACGCCAAATAATGCCTTGCTTGTTAACACTGGTGTAATAGATAGAAAGGATTTGATGAAATCGGGCGTGATTGTTGCATTAATAGGCGGACTTGTCATTTCAGTTGTTGTTATTCTTTTTAGTTCAATTTAATTCAAGATTTGTGGTTTAATTCTAAAATATACTTTTTCATACTTTACTTTTGCAAACAATTAAAAAGAAACCGACAAACATAAAGAAGAGGATTTCTAAAAGAACCGAAATGATTAGAATTGAAAGGTGAGCACGAATGAAAGGTTATATGGGAAAAATCTTAAGCATTGATCTCACAAATAAAGCGATAAAAGAAATTCCGTTAGAAGAAAAACTGGCAAAGCATTATATAGGAGGACGTGGACTAGGCGCACGACTTATGTTAGACAATGTTCCACCAAACGTTGATCCACTTTCACCCGAAAATTCCATTTTCTGTATGCTAGGGCCATTTACTGGCACAAAACCTATGATACCAGTATGTCAAAGGTATGAATTTGTCAGTAAAAGTCCGTTAACTGGCATATATCTTTGTACGAACACTGGTGGACGCTTCGGTGTCGAATTAAAACGAAGTGGATACGATGGTTTAATGCTCACTGGTGCTTCAGAGACGCCAGTATATCTAGCAATTCAAGATGATCAAATACGTTTCGAAGACGCTTCACAATTATGGGGGTTGAAAGTAAGTGAAACACGGAAGAAACTTGAAGAAAAGGAAAATTTTCCTAGCGCTGTAATGATAGGGCCTGCGGGAGAAAAATTAGTAGAAGTTGCCTCAGTGTTTGACGTAGTAGCACACAATCATAGGGCAGCAGGAAGAGGAGGACTTGGAGCGGTTTTTGGTTCAAAAAACCTTAAAGCTATAGTTGCAAAAGGCTCAAAAACACCAGAATTACATGACGAAGATAAATTAAAGGCTTTGATTAAAGATGTGACCCGCGAAACAAAAGAGAATCCAGCTGCTCAAAACTTTCATAGATTGGGTACGGTTCAACTTATTGCATCAATGAGCGAAAACGGCGTCTATACAGGCAAAAATGGGCAAATTGCACAAATGGATCTCATCGGTAAATTTGACGCTGAAACATGGGTAGCTAATTATGTTACGAAAAATACAGGTTGTTATGGGTGCACACTAGTCTGTGGCAAACTAAGTGAGATTAAAGAAGGAAAACATAAAGGAAAAATTGCTGACGGACCTGAATACGAAAGTTTCTGGAGTTTGGGGACTAACTGCGGTATGAATGAATTCAATGGAACTCTTATGGCGAACATTCTCTGTGATGAATATGGAATGGATACTATTTCTGCCGGTGTAACTGCTGGCTTTGCGCTAGAATGCTATGAAAAGGGCTACTTAGATCACTGGAAAGCAGAACTGCCTGAACTAAAATGGGGCGATGAGGAATCAATTTTAAAGCTTATTGAAATGATGGCTAATAGAGAAGGATTCGGTAATGTTCTTGCGGAAGGAACGAGAGCATGCGCTGAAAAAGTCGGTCAAGACTCAATGAATTTTGCACTCCAAGTGAAGGGACTGGAATTTCCAGCCTACGACCCACGCGCAGTCTGGGGGATGGCATTGGGGTATGCTACATCGCCTAGGGGGGCGTGTCATTTGAAATCATGGACTATCGGTGCAGAAGTTTTAACTGGTGAGTATGACAGGTTTTCCACAGACGGAAAGGCAGGTTTAGTGATAGGACTGCAACACTTCCGTAGCATATTAGATAGCTGCATTGTCTGCGTAATAGGAAGCAGGGCAGTTCCCGAAGATATGATCATTGCACTCCTTAAGGCAATTACAGGAACCGAGAGCTGGAATCTAGGCGAGATAGGTGAAAGAATTTGCAATACAGAGAGGTATATTGCAACACAACAAGGAGTATCTAGAAAGGATGATAAAATACCTTATAGAATCCTCGAAGAACCATTGCCTAATGGCCCAGCTGCTGGAAAAGTTATTGGAAAAGAAAACTTCAACACGATGCTTAGCGAATACTATGATCTACGCGAGTGGGATCAAAACGGAATTCCAAAGCAGGAAACGCTTCGACGTTTACAAATTGTCGATTAAACCTCTTTTTTATTTTTTAATTAAAAATAGAAAAAGAAAAAAACGAATTTTTATGTCATTAAGACATTTTTCGCGATATTTAGAATCCTATTGTGTATAGCAGGATGTGTTGAAAGAACACCATCACCGACTCTTTTTGTCCGAGATGCTGCATTTCTAAGTTCTTCTGTATCCAAAGCCCCCGATCTGTCGACATCAAAAGATGCCCAATAGCTACCTTCTCGCCCATGGGAAAGGTAACGTGGACTTATGAGAAGCGAATCTGCCATTTTTGAACTCTGACGTGCAGCAATGTCATTTACTGAAATACCGTTACTTATACGTAGTAAGGCATTAGACATAGCTTCTGGTCCCGCTACACGGGCTCCATGAACATCCGCTAAGTATTCTCTAGATCTCGAAAAAGCTAAGCTGAGCAGTTGGAGAAAGAATACCGACACTAATAATATTCCACCAATAAGCATTGCAACAGCCGCTCCACCTCCTCGTTGCCTACGAGCGCCGTAACTTCCGTAAATACCTCCCCAAAGTAAACTTCTTGCGATGAGCCCCACAATAAAAGGAATCGCCATAAGGGCAATCATCATTCGAGCATCGCCGTGGCGAATGTGACCAACTTCATGAGCAATCACAGCCTTTATTTCATCTTCTCGTAATCCTCGCAGAAGTCCTTCGTGAACTACTAGCCATGCCCCTCTGCCTCCACCGAAAGTGAATGCATTAAGACTTGAGTCTCTTAGGACATATAGATTCCGTGGAATAGGCTTATTGCTTTTAGTACATACTTCGCTGACCATGTCAAAAATCTGTCCTCCAGTATAGCCGCCTCCCACAGAACGTGTAAGTGCCTCTCCTTCTAAATGAATTCCATTCTTTTTAATTCTTCTTTTCATAGTATAATTTGAGATCAAATAGAAGAACACGAAAATTATTATGCCAAACACAAAATAAACGAGTAAATTTGTCATTCCTAGAAAAAGAACCCCTAAAAAAAGAATAACAAGGAATACATATCCAAATTGTAGTAAGAGATAAAACCATGACTTCAATCTGAGCAAAGCAACTCCCATACTGTTTCCCCTTGTGTAATTTTTGTTAAAACTTGTTGTATTTTCCTTTTTGTACTATGCACTTATAATCCGCTCTTCTTATTATAAATATTTTGCGCGCACTATTTTTAAATAGAGGAGAGTTTTACCAGACTAAGAGGAGAGTTTTACCAAAATAGTCATATATATGCGCATAGGGTAACTCATGAGCAGAGGCGGCACTAGTTTTAATAAAACTAAAACTCTCCACCACCGTCTCTGCTCACCCTTCATCTGTTATGTATAGCTAGATTTTCGGTCTAGCCAAGCTTTGAACAATTTTTTGTTTAGATGCAGTTCAATGACAGTTCATACTCATAAAGTTATTCACAATGTTATTAAAACTGAATTTAATATTTACCTACCATTTGAAAATGTAAGGAAAAAGTATTTGAGGATTGATTTTTTTAGTGCACTCCATACCTGTTGAAGAAGTACAACTATGTACTCTTTTCTCCCTCAAGCAATTTCTACCTATACCCAACAGTGAAATTATTGGAGATCTATGAAGTGCGCAGGGGTTTTGCTACAGTAATTACGACTAATCTGATGTATTCATTTGCTACGTTCTTGCCTCTTGTTATTTTACCGTTATATGTCAATAGACTAGGAGCAAGTCTTGTAGTAACCGGATTAGTGATTTCTTTTTATTATATTACTACCACAATATTTAGCGTTGTTTGGGGAGTACTTTCTGATGCGTTCGGAAAAAGGAAGATATTTCTTTCTTCAAGTCTAATTGGTTGTGCTATTGTCCTCTTCATTACGTCAATTGTCGAAGTACCAATTATTGTGGTACTTTTAATGGCGTTATTCGGATTTATAGCATCTGCATTCCGTCCGGCAGTATTAGCGATAGTTGGCTCTTTGGCTTCGACTGGAGAGAGAGGAAAGTTTTTCGGTTTTCTTACAGCTTCAACATCTCTTGGATATGCTATTGGTTCATTTTCTGGAGGATTTGTTGCACAATATATCTCGATACAGATGAGTGTGGTCTTGGCAGCGATCTTGGCAGGATCAGGAGCGATTATTAGTTTAATTTTCTTAAGGCGTGTTGACAGCAAAGTCATAAGTGTTCCATTAAATCCAAGGCAAGTTTTTAGTATATTGAAAAGGAAATTCATTCCCACTAATGTTAGTGAATCTTATGTCAAGCAGGGCAATCTACACGTTCTTTTTAGCGTCACTTTTATTCGCTATATTTCATTTTGGGGGATATGGACCTTATTTGCAGTGTATCTGAGTACTATACTAGGTGCTAGCGATTTTTGGGTTGGGATATTAATAGCGATCAATTTTGTGCTTGCAGGAGCGTTTTTTCAACCTTTGGCTGGAAAATTGTGCGATATAATCGGACGAAAGCCAATGATTCTTGTAGGACTCGCTGGTACTTCAATGGTGGAGATTTTCTATGCTTTAAGTCCTAATTTCTTATGGATTATCCCAGCTCAGTTTCTTTTGGCATTTACATTCTCATGCCTTGAGAACGGCAACAACTGTTATGTAACTGACGTTACACCTGAAACACAGCGAGCAGAGGCTATGGGGCTTCTAACAACATGTATCTTTGGAGGCGGTGCTGTAGGCGGACTTCTTGGCGGTATAATTGCACAAATTGTAGGCATGCAAGTTATGTTTCTATTGATGTCGATCCTGCCTGCAGTAGGTTTTTTTGTTGTTTTGATTAAGATAAAAGAAACGCTTAAACGCTGATTTTTTGATGCAATCTTCGATGAAACGCACGAAAAAATAAAATTTATTTCTAATTTTTTCCTTTATGATATTTACTTCCTTCTACGTATACTTATTATCATATAACCGAATGCTTCATATAAGACCGTGACGTAGGAGATTCTAAGAACCAAAAAGGATAGTAATGGACTATGACAAGTGAAATCACAAAGATCCTAGCTACAATACTCGCATTAATTTTCGGACTCATTGTATTCGGAATTCTTCCTGCTTTAGCACTGCTCCTGCTCGTAGCTACGCTGGTGGGCATTGTAGTCTGGGTGGCGATGGGTAAGGTGTACAGCTCTGCAAGTGTCATTCGCTTTGTGTTATGGTTTAGAGGACGTACTGTTGCAGGACTTGCGGATACTGATCTAAAAGATCTTGAAAGCCTAGAAAAGGGATATTTCATCTTAGAAGAAGAAGAGGAGGAAGAATTGGTCGAAGAAGAATTATCACGAAGGACTCGTTTTTGGGGTAATGTACGTCAAAGTCTTGTAAGACCATGGATTCCTATATTATTCCTTATTTCACTAGCAATCAATTTACTTAAATTCGCAGACTTCCTCCCAGCAATAACTCAAGTCACTCAGGAAGAAGCTTTACAGTTGTTAATTAATATAAACATAATAATTTTCTTCGTTAGCCCAGTGATTTTAGGCCTAATCATGCCAGGACTCTTTATCTTAAGGGACTATTCACTTTACTATTTCCAGCGAGTAAAAGGCAATCTTGAGGTCGAGAAATCTTCTGGGTTTGGACAAAGACTACTTGAAGGCTTCGTTGGTGGTTCTGCCATATTGGGCTTCGTGAAATTCTTTATAGAACTAGCAACGGCACCAAATCCAGAATTTGCAGGGCAAGTAGCATTAATTATATTAATTGCAGTTGGCACCGCTTCGCATTCCATTGTATGGACTCTATTCTTCTATCTTCCTTTTCACAGACGCTATGTGAAAGCTCTAAATAGAAAGATCGCGAGAATGGGCGTGCCACGTGCCGTTGTTGATATAAAACCGATTAAAAAAGCATGATGCAGTGAAAATATGTAGATGAATCACCGCATACGTGCCAGCTTTCTCTCTTTTTTTATTATATGAAAATGGATTCACAAATCTTCGTAGAGAAGCTTTTAAAAAAATAGCATCTGCAATATAAACAATGCATTGTAGAGATTTCGAGTTAGCTTAACAACCGAATCCTTGAAATACTCTATTATCGTGGATATCAATAAGCATCACATAGCATCATTATGAGAGGCAGTTCTAGTGTGGGATGGTAAAGCTCTATCTGAGGCATTAAATCGAGTTCTTTCAGGACTCATTAAAGCTGACCATGCCATTAGAACAGTGATTCTAACAGATCGCACAGGTTTAACTTTGGGTCATGTAACAAAATTTGACGCACGCCCTGTAGATGTTGACGGTCTTGGTGCCATAGGCAATGCCGTTTTTTGTGCCAGTGAAACACAGGGGAAGCATACTGAGATCGAGGGGAATTTAAATTTGGTTGTTTCCGAATTTGATACTGGGGTTATTTTTACAGCAGGTATTAATCAGGAAGCTGTGCTATGTGTTATTGCAGAACCCTCCGTTAATATCGGAGTTGTCCGCTTTACAATAAAACAAAATGTTAAACGGCTTGGACGTGCACTGAGAGAATTTCATGCCGATGAAAAAGAAATATCTACGCAAGCAGAAGACCGACTATTGAAATTATTGAAAGAATTGGAAGAGTTTTAAACATATATAGAGGTATTTTTCAATTCTAATTTTAGTTTATGAAAATTCATTTGATATTAAGCGTGTTAGGAAGAATAGTAGAAAAACTAAAAGACCTACCTTTAGGAGAATTTATTATGAAGACAACGGAGATTATTTTGAAACCAATTGGTATTATCAGGTCACCTTATAAAACAAAAGGCGATGCACCTAGACAAGGAAGACTTGTACAAACATTGGGAACTGTTGAAATATTTCCTGAGTTTACTGAAGGATTAAAGGACATTGAAAAGCGTAAGCACGTTATTTTGATATATTGGCTTCATCAAGCAAACAGAGGCACTTTAATAACGCCTACACCCGATAGTCCAACTCCGCGAGGCGTATTCTCCATAAGATCACCAGGTAGACCAAATCCTATCGGAATATGCACTACAGAGTTGATTGAACGTAAGGGGAATGTTTTGACAGTAAGAGGTATTGACGCAATAGATGGCACGCCTTTAATAGATATTAAACCTTACATTCCAAAACTTGACAAGGTTTCTTGTGACGATTGAAAAAGTAGAGAAAAAGAGATATAGAAAAATATAAGTTATTAAAAAAAAAAGACGAAGGCTCTATTTTCGACTATAGAAACTTCGCCATTGCTTCGTCTGATGTTAAGACTTCTCCAATTACTGGAAAGATCTTTTCTTCAGCAAACTTTTGTTCTTCATCAGTGAAAGCGTCCATGCAGTCTTTCAGAAAAACTGGGTGATAACCCCTATCATATGCAGATCTACCAGTAGCTTCTACACACCAATTGGTTACAAAACCGCCTATCATCAGATTTTCAACGCCCAAATTCTTTAACAGGCCATCTAGTTCCGTATCAGTGAAACCGCATAACCGACGCTTATCTAGCACAGTCTCGTCGGATAGTGGTTTAAGCTCATCAGTGATTTCAGCTCCCCATTCGCCTTTTTTGAACCCACCAGCTTCTTCAGCTCCTTTAAGTAGACCCGGATGCGTTTTTGCAAGTTCTGGGTAGCCTTCTCTAAAACCAATCGGTGAATGTATTATCAAACATTTGTCCGGTCCTGCTTTCCTTGCAGCTTCAAGTACTTTTTTCATTTTTCCTACTGTATTGTGATCTTTTGCCCTCTTCCAAATTCCGGCTCCTGCCAGTGCACCCTTTTCACTCAAAAAGTCATTTTGGAATTCTATCATTATTAGCGCTGTTTTTGGCATATTAGACATCCTCCCTTCATTTTTTTATTTAAAATTTCGGAAGTTTCTCTTCCTAACTCAAAATTGCTTGAGTTAAAAAGTGTAAATCCTTTATGTGTAAAAGATCTATATATAGATTAAGATTCTCGCAAAAATGTTTTTGATGTCTTATTGTTGAATTACAAGGCTTTTGTTTGCAAATATTAACTTTCTATGTCAAATTCTGCTAATAATTCATCTTCAAGTTCCAAAGCAGAATTTATTTCAATTCCGTCATCTTGTAGGCTCTTTAAAAATCTATGTAACTTTTCTGTCTCACTTTCAGTTAAGCGTAGTCGAAACAGAGGGTAACCCTGAAGCCATCTCACAACTTTTTTAATCTCGATTTTACTTACTTTGTCACCTATGTATGAACCTACATCTACTAATTTCTCTTTTGCAACAGTTCCTGTATCTTGGAGTTTTTCTTTTGCGATAGAGCCTGCATTTTTTAGTTTTTCCACAGCTTTATCTTTGACTTTAGAGAGTTTTTCTAATTTTCCGGTATTTTCATCTTCTTCATTAACTGTAGATGTGATCTCGGTTTCGACAGATGGTTCAAATTTTTCTGAAGTTTCGAATGTTTCTAGTGTTTCAGGAAGACTCTCTTCGCCTTCTAGTTTGCTCATAATTGCGTCTTCCATTTTAGAGATGAAACTTGATTCAGCAAGTTCATCTACCTTAATTTCTTCTAACGTTACTATGACCCGGAGTGCGTAATAAGTAACCTCTTCTTCCTCTTTTTCATCAGTCTCTCTTTTGATGACACTTACTAATTTCTCTTTAACTCCACTTAGAGTCTGAGCTGCTTTTTGGTAAAGGGTAGGACGTGTTAACAAAACGCGTTCTATGATGGACTTACTGTATGAGGTTACAATATTTGGAGGTATTCTAAGCCCTCGACGAATAAACTGTGAATAAGCTGTCGCAACTGGTGCGAAAATAAACCCTATTGCACTAAAAACGATCTGTCCATGCCTCGCAATTGTGTCTAAAAGACCACTCTTAGATAAAATCCCAGCCACCCTTGAACGGGGTATCCATATTATTCCTTCTCGCTTAACGTGAACGAGAAGACCTCCCATTACAGGTAAATATTCATTTGCAATAATACCCACAGAATTTAAGGATTGAGTTATCCACACGTCTACATTTTCATCCATTTCGTTATACACTCCTTCCTACATATCTATAAATTAATGCCCTTCCCTCTTTTTTAGGAAAGATCGTTTTCTTATAAATCAGAATACTCAAACATTATAGGATGTTAGTTGAATTAAAACTTTTCATAAAATCATTCAATTAAACCGTAGTAGGGCACAATAAATAGGAGCTGTTGAAATGACTGGCTTACAAGACGCACCTACTACGGCCTGTAGTGCCAACAATACAACGATATTTAAGATTTGTGAAAGTTACAAAAATATATTATTCAGATACTTGTCTCAATCAAGATATGTACTTCTTTCTGTGCATTTTTATTTAATTTTTTGAAAATTCTTATCAGGAAACGATTGCTTGTGAAAGAATCCCGATGGACGTTAAAGTTAAGGTATTAGCCAATACGGAAATGTAAAATGAATATAGAAGAGGATATCAAACACAGCATGGGCTAATGTTGGTGAAATTAAGCTCCTGAATTTTACAAAAATAATAGAAAGGATTACACTTCCAGCAAAGTTGATTAACATTGTCTCTATCGTAGAATAGTAAGGACCAAAAAGAATCAAATTGAAGATTGAGTTTTGATGATAGAACATAAACAAAATGGAATTGATTAATACCGCTAAAACAGTCGCATATGACTTAAAGGCACCTTCCAGTCTCGGAAGCATATATCCTCTAAAAAACAATTCTTCTGAAAATACAACAAGCAATGCAATTGGGATAATAACAAAATTGTGATAAGGTAACAAGAAAAGAACCTTTTCATAAGCAATGAAATAATATGCGCTAAAAGCTAGATGAAGTATTATTCCAATAAGAATTCCGAAAAATACATTGTTTTTTAATGCTGTTTTGACCAATCCAAGTTCTTTTAGACTCATCTGAGTAATAGCACGCCCAAATAAAATGAAACAAGCGATACCGAATCCAATTCCAATTAACATGAGATATAAACTCTCTTGAAACATTAATGCTTGAAAGATACCAAAAAATGTGGCAACCACGAGAACTTCTAATGCGAGAAGTGTTCTAGCAAATGTATCTGAGTCGCCCATGGAAGTTATTATCGGTTCGGTCATAGTTTAACCTCTAAGATAGTTAATAGCTGTTTAGAACACAATTAAATAATAAATTCTGTCAATTTCCGAAAAATCTATTGGAAGAAAATGAACCCTTTATTATATAAATTTATTCGGAAGAGGTTTCCTTAGTAACATCCTCAGATTTTTCAATGAGTTTTTGTGCAATATCGTCCTGAAGGCGTTTCATTGAGGAAAATATTTCCTCTAAAGATCTGACTAGCAATTTTTTGTCATTATAAGTCAAATACACTTCAGGATCATAATTATGATAGTAAACGTCTGTATTGATCTGTATCGTCTTATCTGCAACATAAAATGCGGAAAAGAGGCCTGTGTCGTCTTTACGGAGTTCTATTAGAAATTTTTGAAGTCGAGATTTTTCTTCATTAGTAAAATCTTCTTTAGATTCATAAACTTGAAATTGAATATGGTTCCATCCAAATCCATTTTCAATTAATTCAGCCTGTTGATCATATTTGTGAGAAAAAAACTTAGTGAAGCCTGTTAATTCGGGCATTTCATTTATTTTGTGTTCACCAGGGTTTAATGTTACAATTCCTCGATTTAAGTCCATAAAAAAAATGTCATGGTTATTTGAGAATAATAGGTAATCGTCTTGAGAGGAATATAGCGTGAATTCATCCATTTCATCAAGTCTTCCTAAGAATGTTTTGATGAACGTTTGTTTTCTCTGTAATGCCCTTTTCAATGGTTTTGCTGCTTTTGGAAATAATATATCGAGGAAATCTTCTAAGAAAATCTTCTTGTCAATATTTTTTCCTCGTCTTCGTTCTTTTCCAGTAAGAATATTAGTTATCATTTGTTGTCGTTGGCTGTAACAGAAAAGAGGGAGCTCATTTTTCTTAATACCTGAGTCAATATAGAGATCTAAAAGCCGGCGATTATTTCCGTCAATAATCTCAGTGCAGGGGCGTAAAATACACTTAAGACGGTCTGAGTCATTGCATTCTTCAAAGCAATACTTTGTAAACAGTTCTAAGGCACTTTTTGAAAAAGGTAGTAGACGATCTTGAAGACCATCTTTAATAAACAATCGAACGAATTCATCTCCGTATTCTGAACGTTTTCGTATATCTTCTCTAAACATTTCAGTCAGCTCTATTAGAAAAAACAAAGTACCTACAATATAAATATGTAAATTTAATGCCTTTAAACTTTTCCTTTGTGCGTGCCATCAAAATAAATAGGACTTAGAGTGAGATATACGACGATAAAAACTTTTTATGGTTTCTCATAAACAGTCTTGCCACCTATTATAGTCATTTCCACGTATATGTCCTTAATTTCATTATCTCTTACATTAAAAGGATCATCCGATAGGACAACAAAGTCAGCGAGTTTACCTGGCTCGATGGATCCTTTTACACCTTCTTCGAAGGTTACATAAGCACTATTAAGGGTATATGCCTTGAGGGCATCTTTTATTCCAATTTTTTGTTCAGCTCCGATTTCTCTACCGGCATCGGTCATCCTAGTAATGGCTACATAAATACCCAGAAGGGGGCTTATTAACTCGGATCCAGAAGTACAGGGGCAATCTGAACTCATAGGTGTCGTGATTCCACTCTCGATATACGACTTTAGGGGATACGCCCATTTTACCCTGTCTTCGCCCAAGCCTGCCCTGTAACTCTCACCCTCACCATAAAGAAATATGGGTTGCGGAACAGGTATAATGCCCAGTTTCTTTAGTCTTGTTACAATGGTTGAACTATTTATTCCACAATGTTCTATTCGATGTCGATGATCAGTTTTTGGGAATTGTTCCAAGGCTAACTCAATTGCGTCGATAACTGCTGAAATAGCTCTATCTCCGATTGCATGAACACCTACTTGGAATCCTGCGCTATGAGCGGTGAGAATTATGCTATTTAACTCATTCTGACTAAGATACATCATGCCGATATTCTCAGGTGAATCTTCATAAGGTTCAGATAGGGCAGCAGTTCTTCCTGATGTTGATCCATCAGCTATGATCTTTATTGGTCCTATTCGAAGTTTATCATTGCCAAAACCTGTTGAAAAACCAAGTTTCCGTAAAAAACCAAGCATGCTCATTGGCATCATCAAGTT
>NZ_JAHPYX010000272.1:0-5500 GCF_019058535.1 Candidatus Borrarchaeum sp. | reverse complement strand
TATTATTTCAAGTTGTGGCAGCATTAAATCATAAAATAAACTTTCTAAAAGACTGATTAAGAAATCTCCAACACCAAAAACGATAGCAAACATTAGAGCCATTATTCCAATTAAAATAGGATATCCGAGGATTCGATGAGAGGTAAGACTGTCTAGTTTTTCCTCAAGAGAAAGTTGCGGTGGAGAAACGAACTCTTGAGATTCATGAGCGATACGATTTGCAATATTATATCTTTCAGCAGCTATTGCTACTGGAGCGATATGTCCATGCAAATCTTCAATCTTCACAATAAATTCACGCGCTAATTCGAGTACAGATGATCCATTTTCTTCTTCTTGTACTTTCTTCACAATAATTTCATCTTTTTCTAGCAGTTTAATACTTAACCATCGTGTAGCATAAAGTTTAGAAAGTTTTGGAAGATTATTCTCGATTTTTTCTTTTAATAGTCCTATATATTTCTCAATTTCAGTCCCATATTTTGCTGGCTTAAGATCTACTTTTGTTTTCCCTTCTGCAACAGAAACTACTTTTGAAATTAATTCACTTATCCCTATACCCGAAATAGCTGTAGTTGGAACGACCGGGATGTCATTTAATAACTTTGATAGCTTTTCACAGTCTAAACAAATACCTTTCTTTGCGCAAAAATCCATTTGATTACATGCAATAATAACTGGGACTTCAAGCTCAAGTAATTGAACAGTAAAATACAAATTTCTTTCTAAATTAGAGGCATCTACGACATTGATAATAATATCTGGCTGTTCTAAGGCTATATATTCGCGAGATACAACTTCTTCAAGGCTATATGCACTCAAACTGTAAATTCCTGGCAAATCAATTACATGAATAGTGTACCCTTCAAAATAAAGTGTCCCTTCAGCTCGTTCTACCGTCTTTCCAGGCCAATTACCCGTAACTTGATTTAGGCCAGTTAACTGGTTAAATACAACGCTCTTCCCGACATTTGCATTCCCAGCTAAGGCGATGCGTAAGACTTTCTTCTCTTCCAAGAAAATCACCGGCTTTTTTGCATTGCCAAACGGGTTCGTATACTTAATTCTCCTACAGGTTTAACAAAAATTCTTTTAGCTATCTTGTTGCCAATCGCAAGACATGTGTTGCGGATACAGATTTCAATTGGTCCATGAAACGGCGCTTTGTTATTGATTGTTATTTCGGCCCCGGGAGTCAACCCTAGGTCAGCAAGTCTTTGTACTTGCCCTCTACCTCCAAACATAAACTGAATAATACCCTTTTCTCCAGTATGGAGATATGCAAGAGGTAGTATGTCTTCTATCCGTCCTTCAATTTCCTCAAGATTGCGATAAAAATAACTTATATTTGAATTATTAAGTCCATGTCTATCCCAATCAATGAACTCATCGTTCATTTTTCCATGGTGGTGTCTTTTACCACCTCTACCTCTCCTAATCATATTTCGAAGGCCTTTTCTCGGATGTATAAACCGATCATGTAAATATTTTTCTCTGTGGATTCTTAAGACCTCTTTTCCTTTCTTTGTGACCTTAAAAATACCTTTATCTTTAGAAATCAAATCATTAGACTGAGCAATCGCTATAACATTTTCAATATCCGAAACAGGAACTCCTAACTCATCAGCAATCTTTTGAAGAGGAAATGACTCTCCACCATTGACATTTATTAGTTCAAGAAAACATGGGATGAGTTCTTCCAATTTCTGGATAGACATGCAGTCACCTAATCTAATTTGCTATACGAATTTTTCTTTTTTGACATGCTAATAATTTATACTATATAAATAAATTTTAGGAATACCTAAATCTTATTGATTTAAAAAGCTTCTTATATTTTTTTGTATCTACAGAGGATTTTACTAATAGAGTGATTAAAGAACACCTTTGAAAGAAATTCTAAAGACTTAGCTATCTTTTTCTTTTAGATTGCTTTTTTAGAGCTACATGAGACCGTTGCGATAAAACAAAAAGATATATTCTCACTTTTCTAAACTATAGATATTCCATTGTCATAAAATGGTGTAACGAAACATAGAGAGGAGGCACAAACTCATAAGTTTTCGACAGCATTTAATCCAGCAATGTATCCAGTGGTAAGTGCGATGCCTAGACCTGATTTTTCACTAATATAGTCATAACCAGCGAGAATAGATCCTGCTCCAAAAAGATTATCTGCTAGTACCTTTCCATCTAGATCGAAGGGTCTTAAGGTTTCATCTGTTATAATTCCCGTAAAGCCTATATTATGTTTTCCAGATTCAAGACGTTTTCCTGCAAAATAATCGGTTTTACTATCACTACGTACTGGTAAATCAAAAATTGGCTCATAGAACTTTGTTCCATCGAAATATAGTCCTTCTGCGATAAAGCTACCAGTCGCAAGCACAAAAACATCTGCCGTAAATGTCCGCCTATAAATATCTGCTACTGTTTCCAAAGTTTTACATTCATTATTTTCGACATGTGCACTTAAAACCTGAATTCCTCTGTGAATCTCGACACCAACGTCATTAGCTGCATTCTCTAAAATCTGTTGAAGTCTCTGTCCAGGTACTGATGGGGGGAGAGATAAACATTCAAACACTTGAACACCAAGTTCCTTTTCAAGATGCTGATGGTTTTGAAACCAATTTTTGTATCCTAATATTGCTGGAAAAACAACTGTATACGCATCTGTTTCATTTACAAACTTTTGCAGTTGTTTCAGAAACCCTGAAAATAATTCTTCATTATCTAATGCTTCAGCAATCTCTATTGATGTAATTTCTTTATCTTTTCCTAAACTGGGTATCATTATGTCTTTCGAAACGATTTCTTTGATTGTAGTTTGTTCAAAAAAGGAATTCACAACATATTGTAAAGATTTTGAAAAGAATTTAGCGTTGAACTCTGAATAACACGGCACTCCAACAGTCATGAGTTTTGAATCTTCGAATTCGAGAAGGTTACCATGCAGCATTGATATCGGGACAATGCAACTTGGTCTGAATGTGCCGAAATAGTTAGATAATACAACATTTTGAGAAGTTTTGCCGGCATAAGTCATATTTGTGATCTCTAAAAAATCTTGAATCGAAATTTTCAAAATCTCTAAGGTTTTTTTAGCGTCTCCATTGCCAATTTTTGCGTAAGGATGATATGGTGAGGTATTAACAAGTTCCTTAATATGTTCTTCTGGATTAATAACTAATTCGTTTTTGAAATACCCAAGTAAATCAATTACGCCAGTACTCATGTTTGTTGTTCCTAAACCCCTACTAAGAACTGCAACTTTCTTTCCTGTTTCTGCAATCTTTCTTGCTGCAGTTAAACCTGCCATACCTGCGCCAATAACAATTGCATCGTATTGTATATCCATTATTCTTGACTCTCCAGCAGTTTTTTGTGTAATTGGTCATAATTTCCAACACAACTAAATACTGATTGACTTAACAGTTCTTGTCGAAGCTGGTTCATCCAAAGAACAAATTTAGTGCCTTTCCACCTTTCCTCAATAAAATCAATGATTGCTTTTTGTATATCGGCTATTTCGTTATCTTTTGAATACTCAAACAATTGATGCGCAAGTTTGAGCGTACATAAACCACCTTGACAAATCCCAAATCCAGCTTGCGTTCTTTTACAAATATCCTCAAGACTGTAAGCCCACATTTTATCGATAATATATTTCACTTCTGCATTTGACACATATTCACACGAACATGCTGTTAATCTTGTGGCAGGATTTTCTTCCATAGTAGCAAAAATTGTTTTAGCTGCGGCTTCCCATCTCCCAATTGTACGCTCTGTAAGAAGCCAAGGGATTTTTAATTTTTTAGCAATTTCCACAAAGTTAAGATCATGTTCTTCTGCACCAGGAAGTTTAGTTTTATGTGTCACACAATCTGCTCGTATTCCAAGTTTTTTTGCAACAAGATCTGAGGTCTTTTCTGCCATAAGTCTATAAGTTGTAAGCTTACCCCCCGTAATTGTAATTAGACCAGAAACACCATCTCTCGTCTCATGATCAAGTACTTTAAATGTCCTACTAATTTCCCTTCCTTCTTCTCCCGGCTCAGCTCCTAATAATGGTCTATTACCTGCATATGCTCGTACCATTCGGGCTTCCTTAACAAATGGAGAAAGAATTGCGCCTTCACGAATCATTTCGTCAACTTCAGCTGCTGTAACTGGACATTCATCAGGACTATCCATAGAAACTGAAGTTGTTCCGATAATAGCTGTACTAATATGGGGAACTATAATATCACCATTTGCTGGAAAACGAAGTCTGTTAACTACTCGTGTGAAAAGTCTTCGATCAATAATAACCATGACGCCTTTAGATGGTGTTATTGGAATGTGAATATCAGCTAATTCAGCAATTTTTCTAGCCCAAACACCAGTCGCGTTTATCACAAAATCTGCATATAAATCATAGATATTTCCTTTTCTATGATCTTTAACTCTGACGCCGGTAATTGCCATATTATCTTTATGGAGCGCTATTACCTCTGAATATGTTCGAATAGAAGCACCTAGCTGTGCCGCCTGGAGTGCTGTTTCTACAATAAGGCGAAATGGGTAAACACTTCCATCATTAACGTGAAATGCCGTCTCAACATCTTCGTTAATAAATGGTTCCATTTGAAGAGTTTCTTTGTGCGATAATTCTTTGAATTCAACATTGCATTCTCGACAACCTTGAATGAATTGATCTTTAAATTCGGGATCATCAATTCCAGAAATTCCTACAAAAAGTCCTCCTGTTAGGTGAACTGAGTTTGACGCTATTTCTAGAAGAATTTTGCTTTCCTCGGCACATTCTCTTGCCGATTCTTTATCTTTAACAACATATCTGCCACCGCTATGAAGAAGACCATGAGATCGTCCACTTGTTCCACTGCTCAGATCATGTCTTTCAAGTAAAACAGTTTTTAGTCCTCTTAGTGTAAGATCTCTTGCCACTTCTGCCCCAGTTGCTCCTCCTCCTATTATTATAGCATCAAAACGTTCCATAAATATCTCCTCTACAATAAAAAACAAGTTAAAAAAAAGTAAGTAGGCAGCAGTTCTTCTATGTTTCGATCCAACCAGTTGCACGCTTTACTGCTCTATTCCAACCTTCATACAACTCTCGCCTTTTATCTTCGCTGATTTCTGGTTCAAAACGTCGATCTACACCCCAGTTTTTCTTGAGATCTTCTAGATCCTTCCAATACCCAACAGCTAAACCAGCAGCATACGCAGCACCTAAAGCAGTCGTTTCATCTACTGTGGGACGCACACAAGGGACTCCAAGAATATCTGATTGAAGTTGCATCAGAAAATTGTTTTTAACTGCTCCACCATCAACTTTTAGTTCTGATAGTCTGATACCTGAATCTTTCATCATTGCTTCTAAAACATCCCTTGTTTGATAGCAGATTGACTCTAGCGTTGCACGAATCAAATGTTCTCTTGAAGTACCCCTCGTCAATCCTACGATTGTACCACGTGCATACATATCCCAATAAGG
>NZ_JAHPYX010000271.1:0-5697 GCF_019058535.1 Candidatus Borrarchaeum sp. | reverse complement strand
ATCATCATCAGGGCAGGAACTGCCCGTAGAGCCTGGTTAACATATCCCGTTAGGGAATGGATGATTCAGGAAGCCACCCTACTTGTAGGGTGGTAGTTCACATCACGTTCTGCTTAAGTTTTTAAAGATTGTTCAGCATAATAATCAGAGGGGGTTTAAAATCAATGGGAGTTAAAATAAAAGATCTTTTGGAGCGCACCACGCATACTCTTAATTTAAATGATCTTAGTAAAAAAGACATTGCTATTGATGCAATGAATGTACTGTATCAATTTCTTTCAATAATTCGTCAGCCAGACGGTAAGCCTCTATTAGACAGACAACAGCGAATTACATCCCACTTAAGTGGGCTTTTTTATCGCAATATAAATTTACTTGAAGAAAACATCCGACCAATCTATGTATTTGATGGTAAACCTCCTGAACTGAAACATGAAACAATTATAGAAAGAAAACAAATTCGAGAAACTGCCACAGAAAAATGGCTCGATGCTCTTGATAGGGGAGATTTAGTAGAAGCCAAAAAATTTGCCCAAGCATCTTCACGATTTACTGAAGAAATGATTTCCGATAGTAAAATGCTCTTATCATATATAGGACTGCCATACATACAAGCTCCTAGTGAGGGAGAAGCCCAGGCATCTTACATGGTCAGAAAAGGCGATTGCTGGGGCGCAGGGTCTCAGGATCACGATTGTCTATTGTTCGGTGCAGATAGGCTGATACGCAATCTTACAATCACCGGACGTCGAAAATTGCCCAGAAAATCAACATATATCGAAGTAAAGCCAGAACTCATTAACCTTGAAGAAATGCTTAAAGACCTTGAAATAACGAGAGAGCAACTAATTGACATTGGTATTCTTGTAGGAACTGATTTCAACGAAGGAGTAAAAGGGATTGGACCTAAGACGGCATTAAAGTTAATAAAAGAACACGAAGATTTAGAATCCATAATGAAAGTAAAAGACGTATTAGTCGAAGTGCCTATTGATCAGATAAGATCAATTTTCTTAGATCCAGAGGTGACGGACACATATTCTATTAAATGGGAGTCCCCTAACCACGATAAAATACTTGAATTTCTTTGTGAAGAGCATGATTTCTCTCAAGACAGAGTGAAAAAGGGTCTGGAACGCCTTGAAAAATCTTCTGCTCAAAAAAAACAGAAAACTCTTTTCGATTGGGTATAACCTTTATCTATTTTTGGCAGCGCTTATTAGATGATGATATATGTTCTGCAGTTTTTGGATATGCAATTCCATGCTGAATTTCTGTCTAACTACCTTTTTAGCCTTTATACTCATCTTTTTATGCAGTTCTTCATCTGTCAATAGTATTTCTAATTTATTTCTAATCTCTCTTACATTTCTTGGATCAATCAAGAATCCCGTTTTCCCATCTTGAACTAATTCAGGTGTGCCTCCGAAAATCGTTCCAAGGACAGGCACGCCTGCCCACATGGCTTCGTAAACGACTCCTGGAGAATTATCTGGGTGAAGTGATGGGGCTGCACATACATCAGAAATTTGATATGCAGTCCATACATCTTCTTGAGAAATATTCCCTGTAAATATTACCTTTGATTTAATATTTAACATTTCAGCGAGATTACGAATAAAATCATCGTAACCCTTGACTTCGTGCCCAACGATTAAAATTTTAAATTTATCGATTTTTAAATAAGGGGCAGCACGGATAAGTCGGTCTAGTCCCTTATATGGTTTATGGCGTCCCAAAAATAAGATTACCTTATCATCATCTTGTATTCCATATTTTCTCCTAAAGTTTTTCTGAGCATTCTTGTCAGAAGTCTCTAAGTCAAACTCTATGCCATTATGAATTGCCAGTATTCTGTTTTTTGGGAATCCATTCTGAACAAGATATACTTTCATTATTTGACTTGGTGTTATGAATACATCTACATATTTTGAAATATATTTCATTAATTCGTTTCGGAAAGGAATGTACTTTCCTCTAAGACACTTAAAACACATCTTCTTCGTGCAAATCTGATTTTTTTGATCTAATAAGAAATACTTTGGACAAATTAACCAGTAGTCGTGAACAGTAAGAAGTGTGGGGAAATTTAATTTTTTAGCCGCTATTAACGAAAAAAGAGATAATCCCTTTTGAAGAATGTGTGCATGAACTATGTCTGGGTTAATTTTCTTTAGAATTGCTCTAAGATGCCTTATAGCAACGGGATCTACAATTTCCTTTACCATATTAATAAGTGGGAGATTTGGATAGCAGGAATTGTATCTAAAAACTTGTAAGCCATCAAACTTTTCCTCCATCGTCCTAAAACAAGGCTTTTTCACAACGCCTCCACTGATAATACTTACATCGTTTCCGTATTCCTTTAACTTTTGTGCAATGCGGTATACATATATTTCCGCTCCTCCAGATTGGTATGGTGGAAATTTGTCACACAGCAATAAGACTTTCAAGATGCTACCTCCATGACTTTGGGGATGTAAATGACGTTAAATAGATTCCAAGTAGTTTTCCAAATGTCTTTATAAAGGAATACAGAGGTATTACAAAAAGCCATTTGGTGTTCCTTTCCTCTACTGTAAAAAGAATATCCTCAAAAACGTCTACCATCCAGAATTTTATGGCGCTTAAAAGAGATGTGATAAACTTCTTAGGAGTAAGTTTTACTTGAAAAATTAGTCTTTGATGCCCTCCTACTCTTAACATTTTGACTAATAATTCTCTGAATTCATAGTTATGAGAATGATATACCGCCGCCTTTGGGTCATAAATTATTATTTTTCCAGTTAGATGTCTTAGCGTAGCATTCGCCCATTCTAAGTCTTCTGCAATAGAAACTTCGACGTTATACGGATATTTTTCCCAGATGTCCTTCCTGATCGTGGAATTAACATCTGAAAAAGGACAGATATCTTTCTCTCTATATACTGCAAATTTCTTTGGATACCTCCTCAAAAGAGCCCGTTTTTCGGATGGATGGCAATTTTTTCTGGGGATCTGCCTTCCAAAAACAGCAATAACCTCTGGATCTTGGAAATGTTTTATGAGTGTTTCCAGCCATTTTCTACTGGAGGGCTGCGCATCTTGTGTAATATATACTAAAAAGTTACCTTTTGCTAAATATGCACCAAAATTTCTCGTTCTACTATGCGAGAACCTTTCAGGAGGGATTGTTATAACTTTGACCGGATAATTTTTGACAATTTGTTGTGTCCTATCTGTTGAACCAGAATCGATAACGATGACCTCGAAACTTCTTGTAGTCTTTTGAGAAAAAATTCCTTTAAGGCATTTTCCAATAGTTTTCTCTCCATTTTTGGTTAGAATTATGATAGAAGCCATGTCTTTATCCATCAATAGTCTCCCTTATGTGCTTATATGTCAATTTTTATGTTCTGAAGTTAAATATTTGATATTTTAAAATAATCTAGCAAATTATCTTGGAAGATTCCCAAAAAGACCTTTAGAGACCATTTTAATATTAAAAGATAAAAAAGTATATTTTAGTAGAGTATAAAATCGCCCTCAGATAAAAGATTTATGATTATTAGTTCGTATAAGCACATATATATCCGCGAGAAATCGAAGTATTTCGCTTATTTCGACTTTCTCTTCAACATCAGGATGATATGCTTGAATATTCTCCTCGTATATACTTGAACAACTCTAGCAAAAAATGAGCAAATAAAGAGCAAGTAATAGATTGTTCGAAAAGTAAACAATAGAATGCCAATATATAGAATTTAGTTATCAGGAGAAGCAATTGGTTGTCCACGCAATTAAAATCTCAAAGATTCTAATTGAAACGAACTCTTTGTTATTTATCCGTAGGAAGTCTTAAAAGGACGAATAGTGGATTATGTGAATGAGTTTTTAGATGCATCCTCGATACAAACATATTATCAAGTAAAGTTTCAAATCCGTAACAATCGTAAAGGAAGAAAATATGATGAAGGGCCTTGTTTTGAGTGGAGGTAAGGGTACGCGGTTAAGGCCTTTAACGTTTACGACGGCTAAGCAGTTGATACCGGTGGCCAATAAGCCGATATTAGGCTATGTTTTAGATCATATTTCTAGGGCTGGAATAAAAGATATGGGGGTAATTATAGCTCTGGAAACAGGGGAAGATATTAGAAGTTATGTAGGAGACGGCTCGAAATGGGATGTTAACATCACTTATATATTACAGGAACCGCTAGGCTTAGCTCACGCTGTGAAGACAGCTCAAGAGTTTCTCGGTGATGACAATTTTGTCATGTACCTTGGAGACAACTTGCTGTCTGAAAGGTTAGAGAAGTTCATAAAGAAGTTTAATGAAGAAGAACTCGATGCTTTACTCTTGTTGAAAGAGGTAGAGAATCCGAAACAGTTCGGGGTCGCGCTATTAAATGGGAAGGGAGAGATTTTAAAACTCGTAGAAAAACCTAAGACCTTCATAAGCAACTTAGCTTTGGTTGGTGTCTACATCTTTTCTTCTAGAGTTCATGAAGCTGTGGAACGTATAGAGCCTTCTTGGAGAGGAGAACTTGAAATTACGGACACAATACAGGAGATGATACACATTGGGTGCAGGGTAAAAGCGGAGATCCTGAGTTCATGGTGGCTTGACACGGGTAAGAAAGATGATATTCTTTCAGCAAACACATTAATTTTAGATGAGTACTCAAAAACCGAGGTTAAAGGGATTATAGACCAAAAAAGCAAAGTGAGCGGTAGAGTAAAACTAGAAGAAGACGCAAGAATAACGAATAGCACCATACGGGGTCCCTGCGTAATAGGGAAAAACTGCGTCATCAAAAACTCTTTTGTAGGGCCCTATACAAGCATAGGCAACAACTCAAGAATAATAAATTCCGCTGTGGAATACTGCGTCATACTAGAAAACGCTGTTGTCGACAGCATAGATAGATTGGAAGAAAGCCTAATCGGAAGAAACGCGAAAGTTTTTAAAAACCAAAAACATAAAACTCTCAAACTTCATATAGGTGACTACTCCGAAATAGAAATCTAACCCTGTAAGTTATTTCATGTAGGACTTATATTGAGAGGAGTTAATAATGGTTGAAGTGAAAGAGTGTGAGTTGCCAGGCGTAAGAACGTATGACTTGAGGATTATTCCAGATGAGCGAGGTTTTTTTTCAGAAGCCCTCAGAAAAGATTGGGAAAAGTTATTAGGGGAGAAATGGATAGTTCAAGCAAACGTGTCTTACAGTTACTCTAGAGTAATTAGAGCATGGCACAGGCATCACCGTGGGCAAGTGGACTATTTTTTAGTTTTAAAGGGTGCCATGAAGATATGCGCTTATGATGATAGAGCAGATTCCCCTACTAAAGGGAAACTGATTGAAGTGATAGCAAGCGAAAAAAAGCCGCAAATAGTTAGGATACCAGGTCATTATTGGCATGGAACCAAAACAGTGAGCAGTGAACCGTCCTTAACTGTTTATTTTGCGACCAGACTTTACGACTATAAAGATCCTGATGAGGAAAGGCGACCGTGGAACGATCACACCATAATAGATCCTAGAACTAATGAATCCTATGACTGGAATAAACCTCCTCATAAGTGAGGTGTAAAGATGAGTGTACTTGTAACGGGTGGTGCAGGATACATTGGGTCAGTTTTGGTAAAACTCTTACTCGAAAAAGGCTATAAGGTAACGTGCCTGGACAGGTTTTTTTTCGGGAGAGAGACGT